>JAUJMG010000232.1 GCA_030446955.1 Thermomicrobiales bacterium | reverse complement strand
GTGGTCGGGACCGGCGTCGATCCGGTGACCTCGCGCTTTTCAGGCGGACCGAGGCAGATTTCGGACCGACTGGGTGGCCTGGGGATAAGGGGCAAAGGTGCAGGTCATCGGCTATTTCGGGGGCTCGCCGGGGAGACCACCCGTGACCACGATTCGCCGTCATTTTCCAGTGCTTCTGGCACGGATCTGGCACGACGAGACCCTGGAAGGTGACCTCGCGCCATGGCTGACGAGCGCTCGCCACAGGTGAGCAGAGTTACCCGCCCGGCATACCTCCCTCTGGGTAGGTCGGCGATCTAGGATCGGGGGTCTCCGTCTCGTTTCGAGGGGAGCGCCTCGAACGCCAAGAGTGACGCGATCGTCCATAGGGAACCAACACCTCGCCGCCTGGCCGCCCAGCCTCGTGAACCGGAAACCGTCAGGCCGGTTGACTTCGGCACAAGCGCAGCCGCAGGTACCGTGCCGTGGCCACCGCAAGTCCGCCGACCGCGCCTCCCACTGCTGAGCTTGATCCCTCGACGCTGGGCTCCTTGCGGAGGCGGCTCGTCATACGGACTATCCATTGCCACCGTCTTGAAGAGACCGCCACGCGACGGGGGCCTAGCAAGGAGAGGCTTGGTGGCACAGAGTTGACATGACGATCATTTGTGTTGACACGACGGAGCTGTTCCAGGCACCCGGTCTCGACCGTGCGGGGTGGCCGGAACTTCTGGCGTGGTGCCGCCGTGAAGCGGTGACCGTTGTGCTGTCCGAGGTTGTGCTTCGAGAGGCCGACCGTCATTATAGAGAGAAGGCGCTAGAGGAACTGCAGGGCCTGCGGCGCTCTGTGCAGAGGTTCGAACACCTGGAGCAAGGGCGCCAGCTCGATCTCGAACCTCTGGCCGCAGAACTCACGACCTCGATCTCTAAGCATCTCGAGGGCCGGCGAAAGACACTCCTCGAGCACGGCGTCGTGATACTGCCGATACCGACCGTGCCGCACGGGAAACTATTAGACCGCGACCTCGCGCACGGAAAGCCCTTCCAAGAGTCGGGCAAAGGGTATCGCGACGCGTTGACGTGGGAAGCGCTCCTGGGATTCCTAGCCGACGAGCCGCCACAGAATGTCTTCCTTGTATCCGGCGACGCTGACTTCGCCGCGCGCGCCGATAAGGAAACCTTGGACGCGCAACTGGCGGACGAGGTGAGGGCTCTTGGACATCGAGCTGAACTCGTGAAGTCGCTACCTGTGGCGGTCGAAAGGCTGCGCAGCGATGTCTTCGCCAAATTGAATCTCCGTGAGACCTTCCGTGAGGACGAGGAAGAGGAAGACGAAGAAGACGAGGACGAGGAGCCCACTCTTGTCGAGCTTGTGACTGAGGCGGTGGTCTCGGCCGTAGAAGCATTGTCCGGAGAGCCGATAGCCGAGGAGTCGGAAGATGGTCGAGCCACCGGGCCGGGCGTTGCACTTTCCGGGGTAGTTCCACGAGGTTTATCCGAAGCGACGATCGGTGACGTCAATGTAGATGAGGGGAGCGTTGTCGTCGACGTGTATGACGTTTATGAGGGAGACACTTTTGCTACTCATGCCGATATCGACGCTGAGCTTGATATTGAGGGATTCGCGGATAAGAGTGACGTCTACGGCATGGATGACGTTACGATCTTGGACGACGACTGGAACGAGCACATGATGTGGTTGTCGGTGCCTCGCCAAGCTCGCCTGAGTTTTTACGTGACCGTCGTGGGCGGCTCGGTCGAAGAGATCAGGTTCGACGTCGGCCAAGCTGTCTAGCATTCGATTCGCGATGGCGTCTCGGCTGATTCCCTCAAATCTCAATCTTGACGGTGCGAGTTCCCCCTCCCCCGGCTCGCGTTCCTCTGACGACGTGGGCGTCATGATTGAGTCCGTCGGGGTCCGCAGTGACCAAAGGATCACCTCGCGGGTCATCCGCCGACTACGGCACAACTGCAGCGCCCGGTAACTCCTTGCCGGAACCGAAAGAGGCGACGAAGGAACTTGAGCGCTCTGCGTTGGAGTCCTGGCTGACTTACCGCTATGCGAATCCCCAGAGCTTTCGGTCTAGAATCGTGCAACGCGATCCGGAACGGCGAAGCGCAGCAAGTCGCTCATGTCAAACGCTTCCCCTTTCTCAGTCAGAGGCTCCATTTCCGCAGCGGGCGTCCAATTCGGCTTCACGCTCCAGTACGATAACCGATCGGTCCGCAGCAGGCCGAGAAGGGTCTCGCCCACGATGCGACCACCGACTGGACCAAGGTGCGTGCCACCTGCTCTGGCTTCCGCCTCTGCAAGGATGTAGAACCACAGGGGGGTATGGCGTCCGAAGCCGAGGTCGGTGGAGTCGACGCTCACTTGGTTACGCAGCTCGTCCTTCGTCAACGGCGTTGCACCGATCGCTTCTGCCACGTCCTCGCCAGCCGGCAGTTCTAGCGCCTTTCCTCTCAGGAGGTTCCGCCGGGCAAGCGAACGCCGGTCCTTATTGGTCTCGTCCTCGCCTGGCAACCCGAACAATCCAACGGCAAGGCGAGTATTAATCAGGCGACTCGGTTGGAAGGCGCCGTCGAGGTCGAAGAGGTTCGGCCACGACACCTGCCAGCGAGGGGGCAGCCCACGGAAGCCACGCAGGTCCGCGAGCCGGCCAGGGTTGGCCTCGGGAACGAAGGTCGGCACTGCCACCAGTTGATTGATCCGATACCCGCCCCGTACCTGGCTATGGCCGAAGCGGAAGGCGGCGACGGAAAACTCAAGCGGCATGTAAGCGTTCTTCTTCGGGCGGTAGAAGCGGAGCTTGAATTCGACGTTGCCATCGTCATCCCGCGTGACGAGTTGGTTCCAGAGCTCATCCCCGATGGTTCGCCGGAGGTAGTCGTGGACCACGACCCAGTGGTAGTGCCAGCGAACGATCCGCTGAACCTCCTTCAATAGGTCTTCTCCCATCAGACCTCGGGCGGCCACCTGCTCGACAACCCGGTTATGGAACCGGACGAATGCGAGGTGAAGCTGACTCACGAGGTTGTTCTCGTCGTTGCGCGGATCACCGATGATTGCTCGCTGACGCGGATTACGCAGGAGATCCATCTGCTCGCCTCCCTCCGCTGGTCCCGCGGGTTGCCCGTTGTCCTCGAAGACAGGACCGGTCAGGAGGGTTATCCCGGTTGGCGACGTAGTGTCGTACATAAATGCGTCGTCAACTGGGCCACGACCATAAAGGGAGTCAAGGTCGAACTTCGGTGTGCGGAAGTTGACTAATGCCTCCGGGTCGTTCGCTCGCTCCAGACTCGAAACCGGGTCGAAAGTGATGTCGTGGTCGACGAACTGGCCGAGGTAGGTGTAGCCGGAAGCGATGGTGTCGTTGTCGCCGTCGAGGACGCGGGCGTGTGGAACGAGGGGATCACCGCCCCAGCTCGGGGGCATCGGCTCGCCCTCACCCGGCGTCGGCTGCCGATCCTGACCCTCCTGCATCCGATCGGCCAAGTCCCGCAGCCGGTCAGCGTCCACTGCGAACACGGGCAGCCGGCGGAACATCCGCCCGAAGCGACCCTCGAAGAACGGTGAGGTGGGAACAGCCGTGATCCCACGCGTGCCCGTGCCGTGAAAGCGACTGTGCATACTCAGCTCCTTGGTCGCGGCTGGTGCTGCGGAACGTGTCCGCCGCTCCCGCCAAATGAGCGGAACAAGGACGCGTGCTACGACGGGTCTCCTGCCTCACACCACCGCCGTCTCACCACCCGCACCGCTGAAGGCCCAGCCGAGGCGGATGCCCCCCCTCCAGTGAGTACGAGTGTGAGCGTCCGAGATCGCGAAGTCAACAGGGGCTCGTAGTGGGCTACGCCGAAGGCACGAGATCGCCGCGTGGTCGAGACTACTCGCAGGCTACGCCGTCGTTGTCTCGGTCCCGGGCCGACATCGGTAGCCCGGGTCCCCCTGCTTAGAGGGGGGGCGGCTTTCGCTGCCCGAGAGCGATTAGTGTCGCATGCCACCGTGATGCATCCCTTCCATGCTCCGCTGGCGTTCAAGCAATTCCGAATCAATTGGACGAATTGGGACGCCCGTGAGATCGACGGAACTCGCGGCGGTTCTCGCATCTAATCCGTGGAACATCCGGCGTGCCGGCGACGGCTGCTGAATGATAATCCATTTCCCCTCCGACGGAATGTCCTGCGCGGTGTCGGGATCCTTCGGTAGGCGAACGATGATGAAGACGAGCCACGGCCCGGGAGGCAGCAGATGAGGGTTGGCGGGCAGCTCTGCGATGACCGTTCCGTCGTGTACGCGGAACGGCAGCGCGACGTAACGCTGGTCACAGTTGAAGGCATGAGTGGTCGATCCGGACCGGATGAGTGCAACGCGCACGACCTCGTCTGGCCGCGCCGTCGTGATCGCAAGTTGGCCGCCGGCCGCTAGAACGCCTTCCTCCAGCGAGAAGCTTGGACGGGCGGGGTGCCCGACATACCAGGGTTCGAAGATCTCGATCCGAAGCTCGCGGTTGTCAACGGCTACGGTCGTGCCATCGCGCCTCTTTAACTGCTGCTCACTCGTTGGCGGAGGCTGGTCTCGAAAGTCGGCACTGTCGTGGAAGCTCCAGTCGCATCGCTTATTGGAGCCCGCGAGCCAGACACTCCCATTGGGAAGTAACAGCGCGACCGAGTGGTAGCCCCGAGTGACCTGAGTTCGCGTCGGGAGGGTTTCCCAACTGTTCGTATCGGGCTTGTACACCTCCAGCGCGTGCACAGGGTGGTCCTCGTCGCCGAAGCCAGCTTCCCCTCCGCACGCGAGGACCTCTCCTGTGGGCAACAAGACCATCATCCCATTGACCCTTGGTGGTGCCTCTGTCTGGTGTACTCCATCTGTCGGTATCCGTCTAGGTCCCGTGTCGAACCATACAAGAGGCGAGGCGGTGAGATTCAGGCGCTTGGGATGAGGAAGGTTGCCTACGAGAACGGAGGCGGCGTAGTCGTTCTCTGGCAGTAGGGGAAGCAGGACGGAGGTATATTCCGCGAAACCGCTGTCGGACCGGGGCAAGGGGTGGTCGCACAAAGGGTGCGGACTTGGTTCCCCAGGACGCCAAGTGGCACACCGGTCGGCAACGGGCGTGATGAAAATTACTTTGCCGTCCGGGAGCAGGTGGAGCCGCGGGTAGAGCGTTCCAGTCGGGTCCGGCAGACGGCCCTGGAGAAGCCAACTGGTCTCATCATGATCGTCATAGAAGACCTCTAGGTCGCGGTTCTGGTCCTCTCGTTCGGAACCTCCGGGAGCCTTCGCTCCCGCGTTGATTCCACTCACCGCCAGGATGCCTCCATCACCCAGCGTGACTAGGGTCGGATACCAGCGCCCGTCGCGCATTGACTCGGTGCGAGTGAAGGAGCTTGCTGCGGGGTCAAAGATCCAAGCGGAGGGGTCACCAAGGAAGCCATCGAAGCGGCTCGTTCCTCCAGCAATTAGGACACGCCCGTCGGGCATCAATGCCTGGCCCCCGCAGAAAAGGTCGGTGATCTCCGGGGTTGGCTGACACCGGTCAACTCGGCCCGTCGTGCAGTCGAACACCCTTGCTTGATCGAAAAGACCGTGAGCAAACTGACCAGGATCGTGCTGGTCGCCCGCGAAGTAGACAATTTTGTTTGTGACAAGTAGGGCAGCGTGAACCGCGATAATCTCGGCATGACCGTTCTGCTGCTCGGCGCTCGCTCCTTCAGGTAGCAGGTAGGTCCGCATGACTCTCTCCCCCCTCGTGTTGAGCGATGCACACCGTATCCGGTCTGGCCGAAAGAAGACCTTCCGCCCCTCCCCGCGGTGCCGTGGCGTCACTCGCCGCGCTCGCCTGCACGAACTCACGCTCGGCGAGCACTGTGGCTGAAGCGACGAAACCTCCGCGGCGCTAACCGGAGCGAAATGCGGGATGCCCGCCGGTGGCTACTCGCCGCGATGTGATGGTTGGCACGGCCGCCGGGGTGGCCGGTGAGGCCGCCTTGGCCACCTCCACACCCACCAACTGCGCCGTAGGCCAAGGTGGAAGCCCTCTACGAGGACGACGTCCCGGCCAAGCTCCAGCAGCTCAAGAGGGACCACCGGCGCATGCTCGCGGAACAGCTGGTGAACCCGGCGCACGAACTGCGCCTTCGAAGCCATCGGCGAGGGGTGCGCCTTCTTCGAGACCATAGGCTGAAGGCCCAACGGGATCACTCCAAGGCGCACTGCCAGAACCAGCGCCAAGAGCTCTACGAGCGTCTCCTCACCGGTGTCGACGGGGCCGTGGCGGAGAGCTCATGTGTCCCCTTGCGATCCTATCCGCAGTGCCCGCTCAGCCCAGCCGATCACTCGATGCCGTTCATCCTTGCCGGATCACCGGAACCTGCCGTTCGGCGCTAGCGCCGGTCTCTTCCGAGGCAAACAGAACGAGCACCCGTAACAACCGCGGCACTGCAGGGTGGCTACAAGCGACGATGCCCGTCATAGACCAGAACGAGCTGCCACTCCGAAATCTCGTTCTCCCGCGCGAGATCCTTGTCGGCGAAATCGCCTAGTTGAGGCATCGACCCTCACGGAACACAGACGAGTGCATTGCGGCCGGAGGGATCCCGGCCGTGATGCGGGCCACCACC
>JAUJMG010000027.1:18433-20171 GCA_030446955.1 Thermomicrobiales bacterium | reverse complement strand
GTCAGTAGTCCAAACAAGTTTCATCATCTCCTGGCACAGCAAGAAGACACAACTGAGAGCCGCGCGTGATCCAGCCTGAAGAAATCCGAATTGGAGATCATGACCATTGGGCGTGGTCGACGACGCAATAGAACAGGTTCAGAATCAGCGGTCTTGCTTAGCCCCACTTGAGGTTCTTCCACTTCATCACCAGCCTCCTTTCTCTCTAGATGCTTTCGTAGGGGCAGCGGGAGAAGTCTGTGTCTAGCCCCACTTGAGGTTCTTCCACTTCATCATGTACCTCCTTTCGTGCTGGATAATGCGGCAGATGTCGCAAACGAATGTTCAATCGCGACACACGATTGACTAGAAGATCTCAAGGCAAACGAGCGTTTGCCCTGGATTCCTTCATCAGTTTACGATCAAATAGTAATTCGCACTGTCGGCGGTGTCAACGGTCATGGGCCAACATTCCTATTGGGACTTCCGTTGCGTTATCCATGCTCCATGAGTGCTACCCTCCTTAGTGCCCGTGGGAGGACGTCTCCCTAGGTGTTAGGGAGCCACTAAACGCTGTCAGCGGTCGAAGTTGAGGAGTGCGGAAGAGCGGTGAGTCTCGCTGTCGATCTTGCCGTGGCGAAGACGACGAAATATGCCACAAGGGAGAGCGGCGACACCGTCGAGGTGATCGAGCGTCCGACGGGCGGTGTATCGGTGGTCACCGTAGACGGTCAGGGGAGTGGCCGGGCGGCGAAGACCTTGAGCCTGCTCCTCACGGCCAAAGCGGTTACGTTGCTTAAAGATGGCGTGCGGGATGGCGCCGTTGCGCGCGCTGTCCACGACTACCTGTTTGCGTTCCGGGGCGGGCAGGTTTCTGCGACGTTGGACATCCTCTCCGTCGACGCCTCAGCTCAGACCGTCTTGCTCACTCGAAACGCCGTCACCCCGGCTGTGGCTGGATGTCTGGACTCGCTTGAGATGGTTCCGGTGTCGGCCGGCCCGATCGGGCGCTATCCTCGCACCCGGCCAGAGGTCGTGGAGTGGCCGATGTCTGACGGATTGCACGTGGTTACCGTCACGGACGGAATCGCTGCGGCGGGAGAGCGAGGTGGCGGCGGTCCCTTCGATGTCCTCGGGTTCCTTCGGCATTCGGCAACCAGTGACTCCTCCGCCGCTGAGGTGGCCGATTCCGTACTGCAGGAGGCGATCCGACGGGACGACGGGAAGCCGGGGGACGACCTTACTGTGGTCGTGCTGGCACTACGTAAACACGAAGAGCACCCCCTGATCCGTCGTTTGTCGCTCGACGTGCCGCTCCTGTGAGAACGCGATGAGCACGGGAGCATTTCCAACGGGTCCATCCAGGCGAGATTGGAAAATCGTGGTGGTCGGTCCTTGTGCTTCCGGGAAAACGACGCTCGTCCGTGGCCTCCGCCGCCTAGGCTATGACGCCAGTGTCTGCGGCCAAGAGCATAGCGAGATCGCCTCACTTTGGCGCCACACTGAGCCGGATGTGGTTATTGCTCTTGATGTGGACCTGGCGACGATTCGTCACCGGCGTGGATCCGACTGGCCGGAGAACATTTACCGGCTTCAACAGCGCCGTCTGGCGGACGCTCGGGCGGCGGCGGCGTTAATCCTTGACACGTCGCTCCTAAACCCGGACGCGACGCTAGAGGCCGTGGAGCGGCGACTTCGTGAGGCTCAGATTATTTCTGATTGATGGAGTGACGTGAGACTTGAGGACGTGAGACTTGAG
>JAUJMG010000027.1:0-18333 GCA_030446955.1 Thermomicrobiales bacterium | reverse complement strand
TCAGATTATTTCTGATTGATGGAGTGACGTGAGACTTGAGGACGTGAGACTTGAGGACGTGAGACTTGAGATGGAAGCTCGCTTACTTGGGAATGACGAGCCGTCGCAGGTCTCCGTGCAGGTGTAGCTTGCTGATGGCGTTGAGCTCGGCCACCAACTGCTACAGGACGTCCTACGTTTGTCGCATTCGGGTGCGGCCACTAGAATCCGCCCATGGCACGACTTCCCTGGGCAACGAAGACACTGCGTGTGCTGATCCTCTTCGGGGTGATGCTCGGATCACCGGCGTGGTCGCTCGTCGGTGTTGACGGAAGCCTCGGCTCGTCTCAAGCCACTGTCCGGAGCGTCAGTGCCCTCCTTGCCGCTGATGGAACACCCGTCTCCGGCGAAGGCGTAGTGATCGAAGCTGTGGACGAGCCGATCCAATCTCATCCCTCCGGCGAGCAAGTGCTTCGCCTCGCGGGGCCGGTGGATGGCCTTGCCAGTCTTGATCCGTCGTTGGCACGGGACATTTCTACTGCCTTTATCGCCCGCCAGGTCTTTCGAGGGCTGACTCGTCTGGACGCCAATCTTGAACCGGTGCCGGAGTTGGCAAAGCGGATTGAGATTGCGCCGAGCGGCTTGGACTACACCTTCGTCCTCCGTGATGACGTCAAGTTCCAAGATGGTCGACCGATATCGGCGGAGGATGTCGCCTTTTCCTTGACGCACGCCCTTGACCCCGACACAGCTGGCGGGGACGCTGCCCTTCTTGGTGGCCCCACGTACCTGTTGGACATCACTGGAGCGGCCGATGTCGTGACCGGACGGAGCGACCGACTCGGTGGTGTGCGCGTAGTCGACGACAGCACCATCACCATCCGCCTGGGGGCTCCGCGTGCGACGTTCCTCATGAAGCTCGCTGCGGTACCGGCCGCGATCATCGACCCGTCCGATGTCGCTCGCGGTGGGGCCTGGTGGCGATCACCGAATGGGACTGGCCCATTTGAGGTGGTGGCCTGGGAGCCGGGAGAGCGACTGGTGCTGGGTGCGTCCGACACCTTCTTTCGGGGTGACCCCGCCTTGGAGCGGATCGAGATCCGCCTCGGCACCAACGCGTTTCAACCCTTCAACCTGTACCAGAACGATCAGATTGACATCGACACGCTGCCGCAGGATGCGATCGACCGGGTGCTCGACCCCGGCAGTCCCCTCCGTGATGAGGTAGTGCAGACCCCGGTTTTCGCGCTCTACTATGTCGCCTTTCGCATCGACACCCCGCCAATGGATGACATCCACATCCGCCGCGCGGTCCAACTCGCCTTCCCCCGGGTCAAGGTTGCAGAAGTCTCTATGAATGGCCACGCAGGTGCGGCTGATGGTCTTATCCCCGACGGGATGCTCGGGCGCGAGTGGACACCCATGATCCCAGCCTTTGACGAGGCAGAAGCCCGACGCGAGATTGCCGCCTCCAAGTACGGTTCGCCCGCCGGTGTGCCCGAACTGACCATCTATTCTGCTGGAGGAGGACCGGCTGAGGCCTTTCGTGATGTCCTTCAGGAGAACCTGGGGTTGAAGGTGGAGGTTGTTTCCCTGGATTGGCCCGAATTCCTGAATGGGCTCTCCAGGCGCGCCTTTCCGGCCTACGGCCTCTACTGGCTGGCTGACTACCCCGACCCGGAGAGCCTGCTCTGGACCCTCTTCGGGTCCGACAGCCCGGACAACTATGTCGATTACCATAACCCGGTCTTCGACCGCCTGCTGCAGCAGGCTGCGGCTGAGGGCGACAATGAGCGCCGGGCGGCTCTCTACGAAGAGGCCCAGCAGGCGCTTTTAGATGACTACGTGGTTCTGCCCATGTACGACGACATCGCCTTCACTTTGGCAAAGCCCGAGGTGAGGGGCCTTGAGGTGACGTCCATGGGCATCCTTCGACTCGAAACCGTCTGGTTGGAGCGTTAGTGATGGCCCTGGAGGCGGGGTCGGGACGCCGGCGGCACGTCGGGACGGAAGTTCGCGTCCTGACTCCAGAGAATGTCCCGCTTCTTCGCCTCGGCTGGCACAACCGGATGGATGCCCACGATGCCCAACGCTTGGTTGCCAGCTATCCAGGACGCTCGGTTTGGATCCCCGAGAACCGCGAGTTCGCCCTGGTAGGCCCTTGGCGGCATCGCGACGAGGTGGCGGCCATCCACGAGTTAGCGGCGATCCGGCGAGTCGACGCGGTGGTGGAGGCGGTGATCTCCCGCTGCCAGGACGCCGGCGCGGCGCTTGTCCTCATGACCGAACTGACGGAGCGGCGGCGCCCCGCGTTTTACGAACGCATTGGCTTTCAGCCGCTCGAAGAGGTCATCACCTACGAGCTAGAGTTGCCCATTGCCAGCTCCGTCACACCCGCGCCGCTGACGTTCGTGCCGGTCCTTACAACGGACAAGGCAGGCTTAGCCGAGCTGGTCCGGCTGGATCACGCGGCGTTTCCCTGGCTCTGGTGGAACAGCGAGCTTGAGTTCCTCGCCTATGCCTCGACCCCCGGGGTGGATCTCTACCTCGGAATGCTCGATGGGTGCCCGATCTCCTACGTCGGCACCACGTCCTATGCGGGTTGGGGGCACTTGGACCGGATCGCCGTGGACCCGGAGGCTCAGGGGTCAGGATGGGGTAAGCGCTCGTTGGCGTTCGCCGTGAGTCAACTCGCCGGTCGGGGTGCCCGGCGGGTGGGCTTGAGTACCCAGCGAGACAATCTGCGCTCGCAACGTCTCTATGAGAGTGTTGGCTTTCGCCGTTCCCGCGGCAACGACTACCGGCTCTATGGCGTCGTGCTTCGCCAGCCCGAGGACCAGAGTCTTTTGCCCTGACCTTGACGAGATAGGGTGACGATCAGGAGTCAACGACCGTATGGGCAGTAGTTTCGGTCGCATCTTCAAGCTGACGACCTGGGGGGAGTCTCACGGTCCAGCCCTCGGCGTCGTCATCGAAGGATGCCCGGCAGGCATTCCACTCTCCGTTGCGGACGTGCAACGCCAGCTCGACCGGCGGCGGGTTGGCCAGAGCGCCGTGACCTCTCCTCGCAACGAAGGGGACCGCGCCGAGTTGCTCTCCGGGGTGTTTGAAGGCATCACGACCGGCGCCCCGATCTCACTCATCACCTACAACAAGGATGTGGACTCGTCAAAGTACGAGAACCTGCGGGACGTCTTTCGCCCCGGGCACGCCGACTACACCTATTGGGCGAAATACGGTCATCGGGACCACCGGGGTGGAGGCCGTTCGTCGGCGAGGGAGACTTGGGGACGGGTGGCTGCGGGCGCAATCGCTCGGAAGATCCTCGCCTCCGCTGGAGCCGAGGTCTTTGGGTTCACCCGCGAACTGGGGGGCATCGTCGCCGAAACGTTCGATCGGGACGAGATCGAGCAGAACGTAGTGCGCTGCCCTGATCCCGTGGCGGCGGAGCGGATGGTGGCAGCGATTGAGCAAGCAAAGGCGGAGAAGGACAGCCTGGGTGGCATCGTAGAGGTTCGTGCAGTCGGCGTGCCAGTTGGGCTGGGCGAGCCGACCTTCGATAAGCTCGACGCGCTGATCGGGCAGGCCATGCTCAGTATCCCGGCCGTCAAGGGCGTCGAGTTGGGTGAAGGGTTCGGTGTCGTCCGCTCGCGTGGATCCCAGGCAAACGACGCGTTTTACGCAGAGGAGGGGCGTGTTCGAACGCGCACGAATAACGCCGGTGGCACGCTTGGGGGGATCTCCAGCGGCGAGGATATCGTCGTCCGGATTGCGGTGAAGCCAACATCTTCCGTCGCCCGGCCACAGCAGACCGTCGATACGTCGCTCCAGCCCCGCTCCATCACCGTCGAGGGGAGGCACGATCCTTCCGTGTTGCCGCGGGCCGTGCCCGTCGCGGAAGCCATGCTAGCAATAGTGCTGGCGGACCTCCTGCTGCGCGATCGTGCGGCTCGCATCGCTTGGGACGGGGGCGCCGGGGCCTAGACTCTGATCTCTCCGCAATCCTCAGTCGGCCTGTCCCTGGAACGCGCTCACTTCACGAGCACTGGTGGAGAGGCGAGATGCCAACGGGTAAGTTCGACAGAGTTTCTCCCCGTTGCCCCAACTCCAACAGGTTCTCCGGACACGTTCCAGCTATGCGGGCGTGACTTCGGCCGTGACGATGAGACGCTCCGAAGTGTCCTCGAAAGGGTCCAACTCGTAGCTCCCGTAGATCTGCCACTCGGCGAAGCCGGCTAGCTCCAGCATCAGCTCCAACTCACCGCGGTGCACGTAGCGCATCCGGTAGGCCGTCGCGACCCGTCGGAGCGTTCCATCGGTACCAATGCGGTCGTACCAGAGATCTGTCTCGATCCTCTGCAGGTCCGGCAAGATGCGTCTCGCGGCTAGCTTGTCGACCCGGGTGCCGTCATCCAGCGTCCAGGTGCCCTCGTGCACGACCGATTGATCGAGAGCCCGGAGTGCGTCCGGTGTCGGGTTCAACAAATCAAGGACCAGTTGTCCGCGCGGGTCAAGGGCACGCCGGATCGAGGTGAGGGCGGCTCGCTGCTCTTCGACGGTCGTGAGGTGCATTAGTCCGTTGAGCGCGACGATGGCGATCCCGAACGGACCACCGGCCGCCTGGTCCGCCTCCGTCATTGAACTCTCGTGCAGGGTGATGAGGTCGGCCACCCCCGCTTCACCGGCGGACCTACGCGCGCGGTCGAGCATCGGCGCTGAAACGTCAAGGCCGGTGACGCGGTGACCGGCATCCGCGAGTGGTACAAGGAGACGGCCACTACCGCAGCCTAGCTCCAGCACGGGATCGCCCGTAACCAGGGCGAGGTTCAGGTAGAGGTCCAGGTCTTCCTCGTAGCCAGAGTGCTCGAGGTCATAGAAATCGACAATGGCGGCGTAGGGGTCCGAACGCGAGGGGATGTGGGTCATGGCTGGATTGTAACCGGACCGAAGGTCGCCCTTCGCTCGCACGACTGCGGCCACCTGCAGCATGTGCCCATGAAGTCGCAGATCAACTCCATGGGCCGGTTGCTTGACCTAACCCGAAGCGGCACGAGGTAGGTCTGAAGCCATAGAACGGACGCTCCGCAAGTAGACTAACGATAGGACGACCTGTTCCCCAAAGCCGATCTCGCGGCCGCGCGATGTCGATGGTGGCGACCCGCGGCTGACTTGGGAACGCTCAGCAGCCAAAAATGGTCGGCGTCCTGTTGTCGAGTGAGAGAGGATTTGCCGGCATGTCTTCCCTACCCAAGGATCGGTCTGTCGCGCCGCTGGTGCGCGTCACTCCCGGTGTCCCACGGGAAGCCGAATCGGCGCAACTGCCAGTGCCCCCGACATTGTTGGTGGGGCGGGAGCAGGAAGTTGCGGACGTAACTGCGCTGCTCCGGCGTCCAGATGTTCGCCTTCTGACTCTGACCGGGCCCGGCGGCGTCGGCAAAACGCGCCTGGCCCTCGCGGTCGCTGCCAGCCTCGTGGGTGAGTACCGCGATGCGGTCGCCTTCGTTCCGCTTGCGCAGATTCGAGATCCCGCGCTGGTGCTTCCAACAATCGCGTCCGTTCTCGGGTTGCGAGAGAACGCGGGGCGGCCGCTAATCTTGACGGTCCAGGAGGCGCTGGTCGGGCGGCAGCAGCTGCTGGTACTGGACAACCTGGAGCAGGTCCTCGATGCGGCACCCCATCTGATGCAACTCCTGTCGTCCTGCCCGACTCTCCGTTTGCTCGTGACCAGCCGGGAACCGCTTCGGGTGCGGGTGGAGCAGGAGTTCCCGGTGCCGCCCCTCACGCCACCAGATCGGGACTGCCACCAAATCCCAGAGGCACTCGCTGCCAGTGCAGCGGTGACGCTCTTCGTCCAGCGGGCTCAGGCTGCCGACCGGAGCTTCGTCGTGACGGAGGCCAACGCGGCGGCAGTCGCCGAGATTTGCCGACGGCTCGATGGCTTGCCGCTGGCGATCGAGCTTGCGGCGGCCCGGGCGAAGGTGCTCTCGCCGCCCGCGTTGCTGACTCGGCTGACCAATCGGCTCCACGTGCTGCCCAGCGGTCCGCGTGACCTGCCCGATCGGCAGCGCACCATGCGAGACGCGGTCGCCTGGAGCCACGACCTTCTGACCCCTGGGGAACAAGTGCTATTCCGGCGCCTCGCCGTCTTCGCCGGCGGCTTTTCCTTGGGCGCGGCGGAACTGGTGGTTGCGGCGCCCGCTGATGGCGGGATGGACGTGCTGGAGGGCATCGCTTCGCTGATTGACAAGAGCTTGCTCCAGCGAGGCGGCGACACGGCCGACGAGATTCGGTTCGGGATGCTGGAGACTATCCGAGCGTTCGCCCTCGAGCAGCTCGGCGCAAGCGGCGAAGCGGACTCCGTTGTCGCAGCGCATGCCACCTTCTTCCGTGACCGTGCCGAGGCGGCCCGCTCCGCTGTCTACGGACCTCAGCAGGTGACAGAGTTGGACCGCCTGCACGCCGATCTCGACAATCTCCGTGCAGCCATGACGCGGGCGCTGGAGCGGGGGGAGGCGGCAACGTGCCTCTCCATTGCCGAGCCCCTGCTGGTGTTTTGGTTCGTGCGGGGCCACCTGAGCGAAGGGCGATCCTGGCTCGAGCGGGGATTGGGCGCCCACCTCGACGGGCCAGACCCGGCACTACGAGCGCGGGCACTTGCCGCTGCTTGCATCCTTGCCAATCACCAGGGAGATCATGCTCAGGGAGCGGCGCTCGGGGAGGAGGGGCTGCGGCTCGCGTCCTCCTTGGGAGATCCATTCGCCACTGCCCTGGCACAGACGGGACTTGGGCGCGTCTACGAGCAGCTGCAGCCCGAGCGCGCCTTCGCCCTCTGGGAGAACGCTCTGGGGCTGTTCCGCTCCATCAATCAGGTTGCCTGGTCGGCCACGGTGATGGTCAGCCTTGGATCCTTGGCTCGGCGGATGGGGGATGCGCGGGGAGCGGAGCTGTGGCTTGAGGAAGCCCTGAGGCGGAGCCGAGCCATCGGTCACAGTTGGACGGAAGCCTTCGCCTTGACGAATCTTGGCCAGCTTGCCTGGGACCGGAGAGACGCCGCCGCAGCGACGGATCTGCATCGGCGCAGCATCGTTATCTGGCAGGAGCATCGCAGCACATGGGGCATCGGCTACGCGCTCGTTGAGATTGCCGTGATCGCCAGCTCCTCAGGTCTGCACGAGCGCGCCGTCCGTCTCTTCGGCGCGGCGGAGGTCCTCCGCGAGTCAGTCGGTGCTCCGGTCATGCGCTTCGCCGGCACCGAGTATGAGGCAGCGGTTGCCGCAACCAGGGCAGGTCTGGGTGAGGCTCCGTTCGCGGCTGCCTGGCAGGCGGGGCGCGAGATGAGGATCGAGCAGGTGCTGGCAGAGGTTGTGGTGGAGACGGCCGAGGATGCCTCGTGTGGGCGCCCGACCGCCCCGGCGCTTCCCGCTGACCTCAGCGATCGAGAAGTGGAGGTGCTTCGTCTCGTTGCGCAGGGCTTGTCCAACGCCGAGATCGCGGATCGTCTCCATCTCAGTCCACGCACCATCGGGGCTCACGTCTACAACATCTACCGCAAGACGGGGGTCTCCTCGCGCGCCGCTGCCACTCGCTTCGCCAAGGAACACGGTTTGGCCTGATGCTCGCCTGGTTCTCCTCGTTCCATCGCCGATCACCACGCCCGATGTGCCAGAGGAGGTGATGACCCTCCGTCGCGCTTGCCGGGTCGCCATGCAGATGAGCAGACATGTGCTGCCGCAGCGGTGCCGCTCCTTGACGACCTCAGGGCGGTGGGAAGATTCAAGTCGCAGGTAGGCTTGTCACCCATCTGTCCTGTGACCCCAGCCGGTTTGACTGGCTGCCGAGTGCCCCCCTATAGTCCGACCATGGCAACCAAGCAGCGAACCAGGACAGACCAGGAGACGCAGAAGCGAGGGGCGGACCGGGTGGTCACGTCCAATCGCCGCGCCTTCCATGACTACTTCATCGACGAGACGGTCGAGGCCGGCGTCGCCCTGACGGGGACGGAAATCAAGTCGATCCGGGCCGGCAAGGCGACCATCAGCGAGGCGTACGCCCGGATCGACAACGGGGAGTTGTGGCTGGTCGGCGCCCATATCTCCCCGTACAGTCACGGCAGCTACACCAACCACGATCCAGACCGGCCCCGCAAGCTGCTGGTTCACAAGGCCCAGATCCAGGACCTCCAGGCCGCGATTGAGCGCAAGGGATTGACCCTCGTCCCTCTTCGACTGGTATTGAAACGCGGGCGTGCCAAGGTAGACATCGGCGTCGCGCGCGGTAAGAAGCTCTACGACAAGCGGGCCAGCGCCGCAGAGCGCGAGGCGACCCGCGACATCCAGCGGGCCATGCGGGACCGAGCGTAAAGCGCTCATTCGACCGTCCAGTGTGGCGCCTTCTCACCGAGGTCCCAGGGCGGAGCTAATGCAGCGAGGGGCTTTGCCGTGGGCAGGCGCGGGGCCGAGCGGTTGGCGCGCCTACAATCACCGCTGCGCTAAAACCCGCTAAGGGTCGTTGGCCGGTGACGCCCAGCGGTCCGCGACCTTGCGCCATTGGGGCGGTGCGTGACGGCCGTCACAGAAGGGAGATCCAGTTCGGCCGGGGAAGGCGAGACAAGCGCGGTGCCAGTAGCTGGTCATTCCCATCTACCCAGATCGTTTCCATTATGGTATCCTTTCTAGCGTTCTGGGGATGTTTGGTTTCGACAGGGTCGTAGGTACGAACGTTGCACGCCGAGGTGCCCGAGGCCTCGTAAAAACGGGCAAAAAAGTAGCTGGCACTCAGCCTGCACTTCTCGCTGCCTAAGTCACAGACCTCTAGGTAGCGCGTCCGTCCGGTCCTCCCCCTCCCGGGGCCGGGTACGGGCGTCACAAAGGGAGGGTGCGGCGGTCTAGTTCGCCGGAGCGCAACCGCCAAAGACAGTCTGGCTCACCGCAACGGAACCCGGTCGGCGGGGGTTCGTGGCGGCACACAAAACGCCGACTAAGCGTGTAGTAGATGCTCGGCCGAACATTCTGGACGGGGGTTCGATTCCCCCCATCTCCACCAGACACAGAAAGGCCCACCGGGCAACCGGTGGGCCTTTCTGTATTCCAGAGATCGCGTCAGCGTGAGAAGTGTCGGGGCTTCCGAGATGGGACCGACGGTCGGAGCAGCTTGGGGCGGAAGAGCCAACGCGTCACCGGCTGACCCTTTTTGAGGTGCTCCCGCACGATCTCGTCGATGGCCTCTGCCGTCAGCTCGTTGTAGAAGGTCGGACCAGGGTAAACGTTCATCGAGGGGCCGTAGTCGCAGCGGTTGCGGCAGCTCGTGGCGATGATCTCTACCCGGTCGGCCAGCCCTTCCCGTGCAACCGCCGCCTCGAGGACGGGCAGCAGGGCGCGGCTTTCCCGCGGGGAACAGTTCGGCCCGAAGCAGAGATGGACCCGGTATCCGGCCCGCTCGGCCCCCTCGTCACCTTCCGGCCCGTACACCCGTCGCACCCGAGTTGGAGGGAACCCACGCCTCAATGGCAGTGCGGATCAATCGGTAGTCGTCTTCGCCGATCTCGTGGACGTTGCCCTGAAAGGCAAGCGTCCAGTTCGCCGCCGGCCACTTCCTGGCATAGACCATCTGACGAGCAACGGGCTCGGCCGGGACGAACTCGTCTTCCGATAGCACCACATCGGGCGCAATCTCGACCCGGTATGGGTAGTCCTCAGCGGCCTTCTTAGGGTCTCCGCTCTCCCAGATCCGCTCGTAACTTTCATAAAAGGGCGAGGTGATGGTGGCCACCCCGGCGAGCGCCTTGACCCCGGTCACGTACCAGATCAGCTTGTCACCCGGTGCCATCCGCTCGGCCTTCTTCCGGTGCCGGGACTTGATCCCCTGTACCGTGAAGCCTCGCTCGGCGGTGCGTCGGAAGTTGTCCAGCGAGCCGACGATGATCCAATAGGACGAAGTCTGCTCTTGCTGTGCCAAGAGTTCCTCCCCAGGGGATGATTCGACGATTGGTCCAGGGCAATGCGTAGGATGAGCGGGGCTCCATCAAGTATGGCATGTCGCGTACCGGCGCCAACATCGAGTCGATCGCGCAGCCCATCACCTTCAATGCTTGCGATAGGAGGTCAGGGGAAGCGGTGACCCTCCGCTGTCCTTGTCCCGTCCGCCGACTAGGGTGATACTTCGGCGCGAGAACGAGCGTCTTGACGTAACCGTGCAAGGGCGGCCGAATTCGCCAGCCGGTTCGGTGTGAGGAGCAGCATGGACCACGCGGGCCTTGTCCAACGGCTGGAGCGCATCCTCGGTCCCGGCGGTGTCTTTCATCGACCCGGTGATCTCCTTGTCTATGAGTATGACGGTTCCGTGGATGGGGCCGTCGATACGGCGCGTCCTGCTGCTGTCGCGCTCCCGACGACAACCGAACAGGTTGCCGCTGTGGTCAAGCTCGCGAACGAGGCGGGGCTTCCGGTGGTGGCCCGCGGCGCCGGGACTGGGCTCTCTGGCGGGGCGGTGGCGCAGCAGGGCGGGATCATCATCTCGCTGACGCGCATGGATCGCATCCTTGAGATCGATCGGGAGGATCGGACGGCGCTCGTCGAACCGGGTGTGATCAACCTAGAGTTGTCGGAAACCGCCCTGCCCGAGGGATTCTTCTTCGCCCCGGACCCCTCCAGCCAGAAGGCATGCACCGTCGGTGGCAACGTGGCAGAGAACTCGGGCGGGCCCCACTGTCTCAAGTACGGCGTGACGACCAACCATGTGCTCGGCTTGGAGGTGGTGCTTCCGGACGGGCGCGTAGTCTGGACCGGAGGGCGAGCACCGGGCGGCTCTGGCTACGACCTGACGGCAGCGATGGTTGGGTCAGAGGGGATGCTTGGCATCGTGACCAAGGCCCTCGTGCGGCTGACGCCACAGCCCGAGTCAGTCGTTGTTCTTCTGGCCGCGTTTGGGGACATGGATGCTGCCTCCCACGCTGTCTCGGGGATTATCGCCGCGGGTATCGTTCCAGCGGCACTGGAGATGATGGACGCGCTGACCATCGAAGCGGTCGAGCCTGCTTACCACGCCGGGTATCCCATGGATGCCGGCGCCGTCCTCCTCATCGAGCTTGACGGTCCCACGGGAGACGTTCGCGAAACTGCGGACGAGGTCTCGACTCTTTGTCGCCAGGCGGGGGCAACTGAAGTCCGCACGGCATCAGAGAAGGCTGAGCGGGATTTGCTCTGGAAAGGGCGCAAGATGGCCTTGGCGGCGATGGGCCGACTCGCGCCCAATTACTATCTCCACGACACTGTGGTGCCTCGATCCAAACTCCCTGCGACCCTCCGTCGTGTCGGCGAGGTCTCGAAAGAGTATGACCTCCCGATCGCCAACGTCTTCCACGCTGGGGACGGTAACCTCCACCCGCTGATGCTTTTCGACCGCCGGAGAAAGGGATCGGTCGAGCGGGTGCTGGAAGCCAGCCACGACCTGCTCCACTACTGCGTAGAGGTGGGCGGAGCACTCTCTGGTGAGCACGGAATCGGGACCGAGAAGCGGGATTACATGACCTTGGTTTTCACCGCCGACGATTTGGCGGCGATGGCCGGTGTCAAGAACAGTTTCGATCCGCGGGGTTGCTTCAATCCCGAAAAGCTGTTCCCGAAGGGGTACATGTGCGGCGAGGTGCGGGCCCTTCGGGCGCAGGCAATGGCGCAAAAGCTGGGTATCTATGCCCTCTGACCATTCCACAACGGCAACCTCACCAGCGTCGGCCTCCCCGCCCTTGATCGACGGGAGGGTGCCTGGCCAGGTTGTGGCGCCGTTGGATGGACGGGAGGTCGCTGAGGCGCTGGCCACGCTCGCCTCCGATGGCCTAGTAGTAGCGCCGGTCGGCGGAGCGACAGCGCTCGGCCTCGGGAATCTGCCCGAGCGACTGGACGTGGCGCTCTCGACGGCCAATTTGGGAGGCATCATCGAGTATGAGCCGACCGATCTTGTGATTTCGGCCGGCGCCGGGACGCGCTTCGGCGACCTCCAGGCCGTTCTTGCAGACCACGGCCAGACATTGCCGATCGAGGTACCCCGCCTTGCCGACTCCACGGTCGGCGGTCTGGTGGCAACAGCGCTCTCTGGTCCCCGCCGCCTTGGCTCGGGCACCCTGCGAGATCTGCTGATTGGCATCTCCGTCGCCCACCCCAGCGGAACCGTGACCAAGGCGGGGGGCATGGTCGTGAAGAACGTGACCGGCTTCGATTTGCCCCGTCTCTACCATGGGTCGCTCGGCACCCTCGGGGTCATCGTCTCGGCCAACTTCAAGGTGCTGCCGCTTCCTCGGAGCGAGACGACAGTGGTCGCAGGGTTTCCGAGTGCCGGGGACGCCCTCGATGCGGCTTCCCGTCTGTACCGAAGCCCGTTGCAGCCCGTGGCTCTCGAGGCGGGACGATTCGAATCCGGATGGTTCGCCAGTGCTCGGTTTGAGGGGCGCGACCAAACCGTGCGCGCCGCCGCAGCTGAGGCGGAGCATCTCCTCGGCGGTCATGCCGAACGATTCAACGCCGAGGAAAGCCAGCGGCGGTGGGAATCCTATCTCGCGCCGCAGGTGATCGAGACGACCGATGATCGGCCGGATCTCCTCGTGCGATGCGCGGTCCGGCCGCGGGACGCTGTCTCTCTCGTGCAGGGCATCACTCGCGTGGCCGACGAACGCCGTTTTACCATCTCCTATCTCGGGTGTTCGATGGGGCTGGGGACGGTTATGGTCCGAGGAGTATTTCTTGAGGGCGGGAGCGCGGACGCGCTACGAGCGCTCCAAGAACGATTGTTAGCCATCGCCGATCACGTCACGATCCTCTCAGCCCCTCCCGACTGGAAGTGGGGCCTGGACATTTGGGGACGACCACCGGAAACACTCGATGTCATGCGCTCCCTGAAGGAGCAGTTCGACCCCCAGCGGGTCTTGAACCGTGGCCGGTTCGCGGGCGGGATTTAGGCCGCAGCTCGCATCCTTTCGCCCGGCGGCGGACGTCACCTAATCCCATCTGAGCACATCCGTATCGGGATGAGATTCCTTAAGGAGGCGAAGGACTGATCATGGTCGTTGCAGTCGAGGCGGATCTCGGAAATCTTCACCGGTATGCCGGCCACGATCAGCCGGACGATGACCTGCTGCGGACCTGTGTCCACTGCGGTATGTGCTTACCGACCTGCCCTACATACCGGCTCACCGGCCAAGAGATGTCGTCCCCCCGAGGCCGGCTCTGGCTGATGAAGTCCGTGGCGGACGGTCGCTTGGACCTTCTGGACCCGATCTTTGACGAGCAGATGTACCAGTGTCTCAACTGCCGAGCGTGTGAGGCGGTCTGCCCATCAGGGGTCCACTACGGGCCATTGGTCGAGGCCGCGCGTTCCCAACTCGAGCAGCATCGGCCCCGCCCCTTCTGGCAACGGGCGACGCGGAAAGTGGCGATGGGCTGGCTCTTCGGTGATGGCCGACGCCTTCGGGCAGCTGTCGCCGGTCTTCGCCTCTACCAGCGAAGTGGGCTGGCCGCCCTGCTGCGCCGTAGTGGTGCGCTCAAACTGGCGGGGATGGAGGAACTGGAGGCCATGCTGCCGCCCGTCTCCCGCCGGTCCCTGGTGCCCGGAGCCGAGCATTGGTCCTCGCCCGAACCCGTCCGCGCCGTTCGCCTGTTCAATGGCTGTGTGATGGGCACGGTCTTCGCTGACACCAACCGGGCGGCAGCACGGGTGATGGCGCGGAACGGGGCGAGTGTCGATCTGCCGGTCGGTCAGCAGTGCTGCGGAGCTCTCCATGTACACGCTGGGATGATGGACGAGGCGAGAACCCTGGCCCGTGCGAACATCGACGCCTTCGAGGCCACGGGTGATGACGCCATCGTGGTGACAGCGGCGGGATGCGGCGCGGCCCTGAAGGAGTACGGCTACCTGCTCAAAGATGATGCGGTCTACGCCGACCGAGCGGCCCGGTTCAGTGCCCGGGTCCGGGATGTCACCGAGCACCTCGCGGAGACGGACCTCGTGCCGCCAACCGTTCCTGTTGACCGGGTCGTGACCTACCAGGAGCCGTGCCACCTGGTTCATGCCCAACGGATCGCCGTCCAGCCTCGCAAGCTCCTCAGTGCCGTGCCGGGGCTCCGGCTCGTCGAGATGCGGGAATCGTCGCTCTGCTGTGGTAGCGCTGGAATCTACAATCTCATCCGGAAGGAGATGGCGGAAGACCTTGGCGACCGCAAGGTTCGCCACGTCATGGAGACGCCCGCCACGGAGGTGGTAACTGCGAATCCCGGCTGTGCGATGCAGCTTCGTGCCTCTCTCCGTCGCAACGGGAGCAGGGTCAAGGTTCGCCACATCGTGGAGATCCTCGATGAAGCCTATGGCGGGAAGCAGAACATTGACTCGGATGGATCGGCACGCGCCGGTGCCGAGCGTGTTGGATAACAGTCCCACCCGTTCCAGACGGCGTGAGCAAGGGGCGGCGAACCTTGCTTGAGCGCTATTTCAAGCTAACGGATCACGGGACGAACCTGCGGACGGAGACCCTCGCGGGACTCACGACGTTCATGGTCATGTCCTACATCATCGCGGTCAATCCGGCCATCCTGAGCCTTGGGGGTTCGGGGCTCGATCCACGGGCCGTCGCAACCGTTACCTGCCTCGTGGCTGGGGTCATGTCGATCGCGATGGGGCTCTACACCAACCGAGCACTCGCCATTGCCCCGGGACTCGGCCTCAACGCTATCGTTGCCTTCACGCTGGTCGGCGCCATGGGGCTCACCTTTCCCCAGGCGATGGGAGTCGTCGTAACTGAGGGACTGCTGATCACGATCCTCGTCCTGCTCGGGGTCCGACAGTACGTGCTTGATGTGGTGCCGCTGAGCCTCAAGAAGGCGATTGCGGTCGGCATTGGCTTCTTCATCCTCTTCATTGGCCTCCGCAATGCTGGCTTGATCACCTTTGTGCCAGGTGAGACGAGCACGGTTGATGGATTCCTAGAATTGACTCCGCTCCACTCTTGGCCGATCTTCGTCGCCATGATTGGTCTTCTGGCGACCGTGGTCCTCATTGCGCGCGGCGTACCCGGCGGCATTCTCTGGGGCATCATCTTCGCGACGCTGGTCGCCTTCCTCGTTCCCGGCAATGTTGCCGTGTTTCCTGACGATCCGCTTGCCGGCCCCGATTTCCACCTTCTCGGTGATTTCAGCTTCGGCTATGTCGGTGAGCTGGGCGCGCTCACGGCACTACTCGTCGTCCTGAGTT
Source organism: Thermomicrobiales bacterium (assembly GCA_030446955.1). Classification (GTDB taxonomy): domain Bacteria; phylum Chloroflexota; class Chloroflexia; order Thermomicrobiales; family UBA6265; genus LC2-1. Next base: position 3,123 of record JAUJMG010000027.1, on the reverse strand, counting down.
TGATGCTGGCTGACTTCTTCGACACTATGGGAACCCTGGTCGGCGTTGGCAGCCAGGCGGGTTACCTCAACGAGCGGGGCAATCTGCCCGACGCCAAGAAGCCGCTCCTTGTCGACTCCCTAGCCGCCGTTGCCGGCGGTGCTGCAAGCGCCTCGTCGGCCACGACCTACATCGAGTCAGCGGCAGGGGTCAGCGTTGGGGGAAGGACAGGGTTGGTCGCCGTCGTCACCGGTGTGCTGTTCCTGCTCTCGCTGCCGTTCGTTGGCCTCGTCACCGCCATCCCGGGCGTGGCGACGGCTCCGGCGCTAATCGTCGTCGGCTTCTTGATGGTCGGCGTCCTGTCTGAAGGCACCGGAAGCGGCGACGGGGCGTCCGTGCGCGGTGTCAATTTTGCCGATATCGAGGAAGGGTTTCCGGTCGTCCTGACGATGCTCTTGATGCCCCTCACGTTCAACATCACCAACGGCATTGGGGCAGGCTTCATCAGTTACGTGGTCATCAAGGTGGCACGCGGCAAGGGGGCGGACGTGCCAGCCGCAATATATGTCGTGGCCGGGGCCTTCCTTCTCTACTTCCTCCGCTGGACCCTGTTCGACGCGACGTTCTGATTTAGGACGGCAACCCAGAGGTGCAGTCAGAGTCTGTCAGACTCGTCCTCGGGAGGTTGGTCCCGAGCCTACGACTGCATACCGATAGTAACTTCTTCCTCCGAGACCGCTGGGGGGAAGGTGATGGTCGCGACCGTCTTCTCTTCATCCGATCGAATGGTGAACTCTCCCCGCAGGTCCGAGGTCACCAGCCGGTGGACGATCCGCATCCCTAGCCCCTTGCTCTCCGCCGGCACGAAATCTTCCGGGATACCCTTGCCATCGTTGGCGACTTCGACGGCGGCGAGGCCGTCCTGCTTCCATGCCCTGATGGCGATTTTGCCCCGGCGGCGACCCTCAAACCCGTGGCTGATGGCGTTGGAGACGAGTTCGTTGATAAGCAGCGCAAGGACGGTGGCCTGGCGAGATTGGACGGCGACCTCGCTCTTGAGAATTTCGAACTCGACGGACAGCTGGGGAGGAATCAACGTACTGTGAGCGTCTTCCGCGACGTAGCGGGCGATGACGTCGATCGTTGTGCCGGCGAGCCGGTTCTCATCGCTGAGCAGGTCGTGCACCGCCGCAATCGCCTGAATCCGGCTCACGGCCTCCCGCACTTCCGTCGCCCACGGCGCGTCCTCCGCAGTGCGCAGCTGGAGCGAGAGCAGGGCGGCTACGGTCTGGAGATTGTTCCTGACGCGATGGTGCATTTCCTGGAGAAGTGCGGAGGCGGTTTCGAGACCGTGGCGGGCGTCCTGATAAAGCTGCGCATTCTCGATGGCCATCGACGCGGAGTCAGAGAAGGCCTGGAGCAGGCCCAGTTCGTCCTCCGTCAGTTCGGCGCCGTGACGAAGCCGCAGGCAGAGGGCCCCGAGGGTTTCTCGCGCCGAGCGAATCGGGAGGCAAAAGACGGGACTTGACCCGTCCACATAGGACACGTCGTTCAACCGCGCCGCGCCGGAGCGCAAGACTTCATGCACAAGTTCGTCGCGGTGGGTTCCAACGACCTCCCGCACTTGGCCAACATAGAACTCTGCGGTAGGCGTGCGCACCTGAGCCGCTCTTCCCGGTCGATGGTCGAGCCGGAAAATGGCCGCGGCATCGGCCTGGATCAGCTCAATCGCTTGCTCCGCGATGAGCCGCAGGACTTGCTCGAGATCCAGGGTTGAGGCAAGAGTGCGGGAGACGCGCTGGAGCGTGCCCAACTCCGCGACTTTGCGGCGGAGACGGGCATCTGTCCAGGAATAGAGCCGCGCATTCTCGATGCTGATTGCCAGCTCACCGGCAACCGTCTGGACAAACGCGATCTCGTCCACGTCGAACTCTCGCCGTCCCACCGTCAGGATGTTGAGTACCCCGACGAGGCGTTCGTCTGGGCCACCGCGGAGCAGCATTGGCACGGACACCTGGGACGTGTACACATCGTCGCCGATCGTAGGGCTGTCCAGGAAGGCCTCGTGCGCGTGGGCATCGGGAGCGGCGATGAGACGGCGGTCAGCGGCGGCCCGGCCCGTGATGCCGGAGCCGAGCCGGATCGTGGTGACGCCGATCGAGGCCGCATTGAGGCCGACCGCGGCTCGCAGTGCGAGCGTCTCCGTCGCGGGGTCATACAGAAAGACGGCGCAGGCATCACTTCCCGTGGTCTCAGCAACGACGCGGACCACCGTCTCCAGCATCTCCGACAACTCGAGATTCGCGGTCGCCGCCCGATTCACCCGGTGTAAGGCTGCGAGCCGGGCGACCTGGGTCGGCAAGGCCGATTCTGCTGCTTGGGCCACCGCCTCGTGCTCTCCACGCCCGTAGGCGCGGGCGAGGGCGGCGAGCGCGATGCCGGCTGCCACCATCGTCGCCGGATCCGCAGTGTGTCCGCCCACCCGTTCGAACAGCTCCTGCAGGGCATCCGTGGCCGCGGCCATCGCGTCTTCAAGGGAGATTCCGGCCACGGCGGCGTCGTGCCCGAAGGTACCGAAGGCATCTCGGAGGGGCTGACCACTGACGAGGTGCGTCTCGAAGCCACCCCCGTAGGCAAGGCGAAGTTCCCGGGAGAGCTCGGCAGCGAGCGTTCGGATGGAGACGCCGGTGGTCATCGTTCAGCCTCAGACGCGCACGTTCATCGAGCCGGGAGAGTCGAGCGCCGCCACGCTGACAAGCGGGAGCATGATTTCGTCGGTCGGACCACGAGGTTCCGCGCCGCGCTCGACTTACAAATGCGTGTCAAACCAACCAATCAGATGGTGGAGGCGGGCTAGGCGACGGCTGGGCTTTCCGGTTCGGGAGAGGTTGTGGTCCTCACCGGGGATGCGAACGAAGGTAACCTCCCGGTCAAGCTTCTTGAGGAACACGAAGAGTTGCTCGGCTTGCTCGATCGGACAACGGAGATCTTGCTCGTTATGGATGATGAGCAGCGGCGTTTTCATCGATTCCACGTACGAGATGGGAGAGTGATGGAGCAGCTTCTCTGTGTCGAGCCAGGGGGTGCCACCGAACTCGTACTCCCCGAAGGTGAAGCCGATGTCGCTGGTGCCGAAGAATGAGT
>JAUJMG010000231.1 GCA_030446955.1 Thermomicrobiales bacterium | reverse complement strand
GGCATCCGTTCAGCAGAGCGTCACCGGCGTGGATGGCGTCTCGGCATGGGCGAGGGAGCTAGCAGCGTCGATACGCGAACGGGTTTCAGGCTGGCGTGAGAGCCAGTCTATGCCGTGGCGCTGTCTCCATCACCGCCGCGCTCCGCGGCCCAGCGAAGAAGGTCGTCGGCGAGGCGCTCGGCGGCAGCGTCAGAGGCAGCGCCCCCTCGGGCAAGGAGCGCCCCCACGGCCTCACGCGGCCACCGGTAGCGGGCCCGCTGCACCTCAACGTAGCGGCACCGCGCCGCATCGAAACGCAACTCCGCGAGTACCCAATCAAGCGGCTCTCGGTCCAAGAGCAGGAGCTGACGATCGTGCTGCCACACGAACGGGGCTGGGGAGATGCGGACCACGGTTGGGATGGGATCCACAGCGGAGTTCAGGGGAGCGTCCTGGTGAGCGGATGCCCCAAGGCCATCCTTACCACCGGTGCCCGGGTCGGGACCGGCTGCCCAGCCGGACCCGGAGCCCGGTTCGGGTCCTGGTCCTTTAGTCGGCGGGGTGCGTGGGGCCATACTGGGGCCTCGGGGTGATCGCGCTTGACACGCGTGGCGGAACTGGCCGACTGACGAACGGAGGACAGCTATCGCCTCCCCGGGGCGGGTCTTCGCCGCCGGGCAAGTCGCTCATGTCCGTCGTCTTCACGTTGCCTCGTTCTGCTGCGGCAGGGTAGCACTCACGCGTGGCGGCGTGCAAGGGACGGGGACATCCGGCTCCGCTGGCTACTCGTTCTCGACCCGCACCTCCCCAGTTTGGATCTCTTGCCCATCGGCGCTGACGGCGATTTCATATGTGCCATCCGGCCACGGCTCAGGGCCCGTGCGGTCGAGATGGAATTCGAACCAGCCATCCTCCCGCGCCTCGCTTGCGTTGATTGTGCTCGTGAGTGGGTCAAGCGGGGTGTCGTTGTAGGTCCAGGTAGCCGTGATGGTGACGCCCGGCTCGATGCGGATGATTGGCAGCACGGCGTAGAGCGCCGGCGCGTCGGCTTCGAAGGCGGCCACCGGTGTGGCCGGCGCACCCGCAGTCGGGTCAACACCCGTGGTCCAGACCACCTCACCAAGCTCCACGCGCGCGACTGTCGGGGTTCCGTTGATCGCTCCCGCCGGTGGGCGATCATCCGGAAGCGGAGTCCCACCAATTTGACCGCCTCCACCCGTCGTGGAGGGCGTGATAGTTGGCGTCTCTCCCCGATCCGGGGTTGTCGTGCACCCCGTCAGGATGACCAGTCCAACCAGGAGACAAGCGAGCCGGTGATGACGGACAGGCGTTGCTTTCTCGCTCGTGATGTTGCTGCTCCGGACGCCGAACCAACCCCATTGCATCCGATGAAACCCGCCCTCAAGATCGCTCCGGCATCCACGCTCCATCCCCGCGGGCAGGCTGACGCCCATGCCCTGGAAGGCGTCGCGGGATTGTACCCAGTTCCCTATCACCGGGATGGCTGGCACCCAGCTCCGGTGGCGCCCTCACCACCGCCGGCAGGGTCGTTACCCCCCTCAACTCAACGTCTTTTTTCGGATGCACCTTGAGGCTACAGGGCCGTGCCGTCAGGCCGGAGGTCTTCGCCTCCTATCCCTTCCGAGGCATGTTAGATTGCTGACGCCTCAGCAGGTGGGGCCGGTTCCAGCAGGGCTGCGCAGCAGGGTGGGGCCAGGGTCTCGGCACATTGATCGCTTGGCGAAGGAGGGCAAGGGATGATGGCTCAGTGGGCCTGCGCCTGGTTGATTGGGTGCTCCCTGACACTTTCGTGGTTTATCGCACCAGCGGCGGCCCAAGAGGGGAGTGACCCTCAGCGCCCCGAGGCGCTCAATATCGAGATCGTCCTCGATGTCTCGGGGTCGATGGTCCAGGTGATTGAGACTGGCGAGACCCGGATGGAGGCCGCCAAACGGGTCCTGCGAAGTGTCGTTGAATCCATCCCCGAGCAAGAAGGGGTCAACGTCGGCTTTCGGATCTTCGGGCAGGAGGGCGACAACACCGAGGCAGGTCGGGAAGTCAGCTGCAACTCTTCCCAACTCCTCGTCGAGATCGACGGGGTGCGTAAGGGGGAGTTGCTCGATGCAATCGACGAGACCCAGCCAGTCGGCTGGACGCCGATCGCCCTGGCGTTGGAAAGCAGCGCCGAAGATTTCCCGGCGGATGCCGGCAATGCGACGAACGCCGTCGTGCTCGTGACCGACGGGACCGAGACGTGCGGCGGCGACCCCTGCGCCGTAGCGAGCGATCTCCATCAGCAGGAAGACCTGGAATTGGTCACCCACGTCGTCAGCTTCGCCTTGACGCCAGAAGACCAGGAGCGCCTCTCCTGCATCGCGGAGAACGGAGGAGGTCTCCTGCTTGGGGCGGGAGATGACGACGAACTGCGAGAAGCGCTCTTCTCGGTTCTCGAAGAGCTGGGCCGGGGTCCGGTCGCCGGTCCGACAATTGGACTCACCGGCATCCCAGGAACTGAGGAGGCAGCGAGCCGCGCCTTTGTCGCGGACGAGGAGGGTGAAGGGACACTCTTCATGTCCTTCGCTGTGGTGCGCTTTGAGGACGAGGAAACAGCCCAGGCAGCGACCCGGGCCATCCGGGCCCGGGTGATCGAGCAGTTCCGCAGACGGAGCGATGTCTCCGGTCTTAAATCGGTGGACGCCGGATCCTGGGGTGATGAGACGCTCGCGCTGGCCGGGCCAATTGAGCCGACCGACCCCGACGATCCAGAAGTGCTCGCCATTGCCCTGCTGGTCGTGCGTGATGGACTCTATGTCCACGGCATGCTGGGTGTCGCCGCGAGCGGGGATCCGCTGCCTGATGTCAGTGCCGTCGCAGAGCAGGTAGTCGGTCGCGAGCCGGGCGAATCGTCAGTTGCGACCAACGATGAGGGGCTGCTGACGGGCGGCTTGTGGGACATGCTGCCGCGACCCGCCGACCTGCCCACCGACTTTGTGCTCGACGAGGAATTTGTTCCTCAACTGTAACCCCAGGCAACGTCAAGTCCGGGGCCCGGCTCAACCGTGGGCGAGCCGGGCCCCGGACTCGGGCACCTCCATCATCGTGACAAGGTGCTGGGAAACGGTGCCGCCAGCTGGCCGGTGGCTATGAGTTGCTACAAGCCACGAGCCCTGGAGCCTGGCTCACCACCTTCCTGCTGGATGCCCACCGGGTTGGCCTCGGTGGAGAAGGCTTATCAAGGATCTTAGCGGCGGCCGGGGCGGAGGGCATCAGCAAGGCCGTCTCCAAAGATCGAGAAGGCGATGCCGGTGATGACCACTGCCAAGCCCGGAAAGGTGCTCAACCACCAGGCCGTGGCGATGTAGTCCTGGCCTTCGGAGATCATCGCGCCCCACTCTGGTTCCGGAGGCCTGGCTCCGAGTCCCAGATAGCTCAGGCTTGCCGCGAGCACGATGTAGAGGATCACGTCCGCCGTGGCGAAGACCAGGGACGAGGAGACCACGTTGGGGAGGAGGTGGCGACCGATGATCCGGCCGTCCCGTGCGCCCATCGCCCTCGCGGCCTCCACGTACTCCCGGTGCTTGGCCACCAGAATCTCGCCGCGCAGCAGGCGGGCGTAGCTAACCCAGGCGACCAGAGCAACGGCGATGTACATGTTGCGTAGCCCCGGACCGAGCACCGCGACGATCGCGATGATCAGGATCAGGAACGGGAACGCTTGGACGATGTCTGCCAGGCGCATCACCGCCGTGTCGATTCGCCCGCCGTAGTAGCCGGACAGGCAACCAAGCACGATGCCGAACAGCAGCGGCGGCAGCACGCTGATGATGCCTACCTGAAGGTCGATCCTGGCCCCGTAGATGATCCGGGAAAGGATGTCCTTGCCGAGGTTGTCGGTGCCGAGCAGATGCTCGCGGCCCGGCGGCTGGAGGCGGGCGGTGTAGTCCGTCTCCTGTGGTCCGTGCGGGGCGATGACCGGAGCGAAGATGGCGGCCAGCACGATCGCGAGGATCATCGCCCCACCAATCAGCAGGTTGCGCTCTCGCAAGCCCCGCAGGCGCGACCGCCGCCCACCCACTCGTGCGAGAGGCGCGGGATCGGAAGCCGGACCCAACTCCCCGAGGGCCGGGACTCGCCCCGGACCGATCCCGGCGTCCACGTTCGACTCTTGCGCACCGGTCACCATGGATCGCTCCGACCTCCGCCCCCGCTAGCCGAGCCGGACCCGCGGGTCGAGGAACGAGTAAACCAGGTCCGTCGCCAGGTTGACGAGGATCACCAGTACCGCAAAGACCAGCGTTGTCGACTGGACGACAGGATAGTCCCGCGCCGCGATCGACTCCACCAGGAGCCGTCCGGCGCCGGGCAGGCTAAAGACGTTCTCGACAATCACCGTGCCGCCCAACAGGTACCCGACCGAGAGGCCGAGCAAGGTCACGGCAGGGATAAGCGCGTTGCGGAGCACATGGGCCAGGATCACCGCTCGCTCCCGTAATCCTTTCGCACGCGCCGTTTTGACATAATCCGAAAACATGGCTTCTAAGATCGCCCCCCGCAGGGAGCGGACCAGAATTGGAACGATGCTGAGCGCGATGGTGAGGGCCGGGAGGAAGAGGTGGTAGAGGTGGTCGACGACGCCCTCCCCGTATCCCGAGACGGGGAACGCGCCGATCTTGATGCTGAGCAGGATCAGCAGCAGAATGCCAACCCAGAACCCCGGCATCACCATTGTCACCATCAGGAAGGCCCGGACGATTTGGTCGAAGAGGCTGTCCTTCTTCAGTGCCGCCAGGATCCCCAGCGGCAGGGAGAGCAGGATCGTCAGTACGGTGGCCAGGGCGATTAAGAAGAGGGAGACCTCCATCCGCTTTTGGAGCAGCGAGGCGACGCTGGTCTTGAACTTGAGAGACTCTCCCAGGTCCAGCATCGCCACGCCGCGCACGTAACGGAGGTACTGCTGCCAGAGAGGCTTGTCCAACCCTAGCTCGCGGTTCAGGGCCTCGATGGACTCCGGGCGGGCATGGATGCCGAGCATCACCGTCGCCGGGTCGCCGGGAATGAACTGGATCAACGCAAAGACGATGAGCGTGATCCCGATCAGAACCGGCACCATCTGCGTGAGCCGTCGCAGCACGTACTGGCCGCGACTCATGGCGAACTCTTCGGCATCGGATGCTAACCTTCAGCTACGAGAGTGCAGCGACGAGCGGGGAGTCCTCGGCCGCCGGGTAGGAAGAATCCCTCTCACCCAGCGGCCGAGGACTAAGCGACTTCTACTGCTCCAGCCATGTCTTCTTCCAGACCCACTGTCCCGTCGGGGGGTGGCCGAAGTTATGGACCTTGGTGGTGGTCACGTCGATGTAGGGCTTGTGGTAGAGCAGGAGCATGGCCGCGTCCTGGTTGAAGATCTCCTGAATCCGGAAGTAGATCTCCTTGCGCTTGGCAGGGTCGAGTTCCGCGGCGCCCTGCTTCGCGAGTTCCACCGCCTCCGGATTGGACCAGCCGGTGCCGAACGCCTCTGAGCTTTCCGGTTGCACCGCGTAGGCGACGAGCTCGTCCGGGTCGATGATGTCGTTGGTCCAAGAGACGGTCTGAGCCTGGAAGGTGAAGTTGCGGTAGTTCTCCAGCGCCACCGCCCGATCCAGCGGCGCGATCTGCATGTCCACGTTGATCTGGGAGAACATGTCCTTGAGCGTGGTGGCCAGCAGTTCTTCCTCAGCGCTGCCGCCCGAGATCTGCAACTCGAAGCTGAAGCCGTCCGGCGTCTTGGACTGGGCCAGGTACTCCTTCGCCTTCTCAACATCGTACGGGAAGCCCGGCAGGGTGTCGTTCCAGTAGAGCGCCCCCTTGGGCATGAACGATGTCGCCTCGACGCCGACCCCGAAGAGGACGACATCGATCAGTGTCTTCCGATCGACCGCGTACTCCAGGGCGAGGCGGGCGTTGACGTCGTCGAATGGGGCTATGCGGTGATTGAGGGTGACGTACTGGCTGAACGTTGACGGGAATTCGATGACCTGCAGGTTGGGATCCTGCTTCAGCTCGGGAACCCGGGCGGACGGGACATCGTAGATGCCGTCCAGCTCGCCGCCCTGGATTTGGAGGATCCGGTTGTTGTCGTCCGGCACGACCGTGACCAGCACTTCGTCGAGGTAAGGAAGACCCTCTTCCCAGTAGTTGGGGTTCTTGGTGAGACGGATGGACTCGCCCTTTTTCCACTCGGCCATCACGAAGGGACCAGTGCCCATCAGTTCCTCGACCAGGCGCGTCTCGTTCCCCTTTGCGAACGCCTCGGAGATGATCGAGGTGTTGAACATGGCCATGTCAGAGAGGAACGGAGCCCAAGGCTGGGCGAGCACGATCTCGACCGTGCTGTCGTCTTTGGCGGTGATCCCGGTCACCTGTCCGTTCGCGTCCCGCTGCAGGGCGGTCAAGGTGAAGGTCCAGGTTTCGGCCGGGTCGTTCGCCGCCCGGACCAGGGAGTAGACGACATCACTCGCCTTGAGCGGGGTGCCGTCGGAGAACGTGACCCCCTGTCGCAGGAAGAAGGTGTAGGTCTTGCCGTCCTCCGAGATCTCCCACCGCTCGGCCAGCCCTGGTTCCAGCGAGGCGCCGTCGCGCGTGACCCGCACCAGCTGGTCGTAGACGTTCATGA
>JAUJMG010000230.1 GCA_030446955.1 Thermomicrobiales bacterium | reverse complement strand
ATCGCCGGTGATGACGCGAAGCCGTGCCTTGGTGAGGCCGTCGGCGGCCATGTAGGGGCGTGTGACGGCCCACCCGTCGTGCTATTCCGCGAGCACCGAGCCCACGAGACAGATGACGGCCTGACGGTCGGGGAAGATGCCAGAAACCGAGTGGCTTGTGTCAGCGTGCCCCCGCTGGTCGGGAGTGACCGGGACCCCGGATAGTAACCTGACCCACCCATTCAGGCGCCGTGATTGGGCGCCTCGGTGCCTAAGCCTCTCCGCGCCGTCGATGGCACCCGCCTGAACGTCTAGTCACATGTCAACGCCGTCTCCGCCGACGAGTAGCCGAGTAAGCGATAGGCGTCGAATAACTCGGCGTCGTAGACCTGATGACTGGTGGAGTCATATGGAAAGGTGGGACGACGACGCTGGTACGCGCGAAGAGATGAAGGGGTCATTGGCCCGACGCCCAACTTAATAACGTGTAGGACGCCCTTGGACAGCACGCCATCACGCCGCGGTTGGACAAAGGACTGCTGCGCATGCACGCTCTTGACTCGCAACGCGCGTCCTTCAGACGCGCTAGGGTCCACTTCGAAAACAGACAGGTCCAGATCGCATTCCACACCGAGCTCCCCACTTGCGGCGATCAAGGCGTCTGCGATGGTCAGCGCAGAACCGGGCGGATCGCCCGATGCGTCGATACACCAAATCTCGTCACACTCGCGGCGGAAGAGCTCGACAAGACCCAGGTTCTCACTATGGCCACCGTCACTCACGTATAAGAACGGCGACTGGCGGCGCAGCATGCCGAACATCTCTCGAAACAAATACAGTGGCCCCGGGCGTACACGCAGAGGACGACTACTCGGCCGCGCCGCCTCCAGAACTTTCGTGCGCATACCGGGGTCAAGGGGGTTAGGAAGCCACAATCCGAGCCGCATGTTCAGCGCGGTCATAAGTGCTCGGAGAGGAGCTACAGTCATCTTTCCCATAGCTGGCGCGATTGCTGCGCCTGTTACAGCCACCGCAGCAGGCAGAGTCAGTGGAATCGACGCCTTGTGGGCGTTCACGTCGAGTGCTGCCTCAAGGTCGGCGGTCTTGAAACCAGCCCCGGATTCGCCAGACACTTCGACATACTCGGGCCCAAAAATGAATGATAGGGCCTGCGTGCCAGCGGGTGTGGCACCCACGTCGGATACATTTGCGGTAGCACAGATGAGCAGTTCGGGGGTATCCGGGGGATGACAGGCCGACAGCAGGGGCTCAAGGCCCGGATGGCGGGGCTGAGCCCGCGTCTGAACAGTTCCGTCGACGACGCGCTGCTGGCGAAGCATACCGAAGCAGCTGAACAGGCGTCGGCGATACGGGCGATGCAGGGCCCATCCGTTGGCCCCCCACCGCTTGGCCACGATCAGGACGACAGTTGGAAGTGCGAACCAAAACAGCGACGCCGCCGACCACATCCCATCGACGGCACCCATTGACACCGTCGCCGCGGAAACAGTTGTCGCGAGCAAGGTCATCGGAAGCAGTACGGTGGCCGCGAGCCGGAGGACCGCCAACGCAAGAGATCGAAGCAAGGACAGGACGCGCCGACCGCTGGTGGCCGGCCCTGTCCGGCTCGATCGGTCTGCCGTCCCAAGTGCCAACCACGCAGCGAGCGCTATGACGCAGAGCAATGCTGCGCCCAGCAATATCGTCCGTCCGAAGTTCAGGATCGCCTCGGTGCCGTTTGGCTCAACAAGGCGGTTCCTCGCCCATAGGACGCAAGCAGGGATCACGACCCCACCAAAAAGACTAAGCGCGGCGAGAGCCCTACCGCGAAGCGATGCCAGGGGAGCATGTTCTGTTGTGCCTTCGCGCTGCGCTCCGTCGGCCAAGAGTCCGACTGCGACCAGCAATGCGAGGGCAAAGCCAAGCCACCATTCGAAGCTCATGTCGGATAGGCCGATACGCTCGCTACCTTGGACCGGATCGGTCGCTAGGCCCAACATGGCACCTATGGGTGCCCCCGCTGCGGACGCGACGCTGAAGATCACGACCAGGTTCCACAGAAGGGACAGGACAAAGATCAGCGCTACCACGGGCGCCCCGCCCCGGTCGACGAGGTATCGGGTATGGCGGCGAATGTGTCTTACCTCGGGAGACCCAGGCGCCAGCGGATCGTCTGGCTGGACGGTCTTCCACTCATCCAAGTGAGGCTCGCCGGTCGCGTTGGGCGCGGCATACCAAGGAACCTCCACGCGACCGCCCTCCAAATCGGCAGCCTGCTGGCGCGTCTTACGTCGCCATTGGAGCACTGACGAGGCGATCAGAAACGGGCCGTGAAGCAGGCTCATTGATTCGCGGGCCGTTCTCCCTTCCTGGCTCGTTACGAAGTGGCTAGGATGGCCGGCTGGCCCTTCCCCGCGTAGGGCATCCAAATCGGAGGCACGGACTGGGCGACCCAACTGAACGGCCAAAGCTCGGGCAATATTCTCTTCATCCACGGACTGCGGTTGGCCGGCCGCACCGGCGCACACCATGGCGAAGGCGCCGGCAGTGTACGACCCTCCGGAAACTGCCGCAAGGAAGGCGGCGTGCCGTGGCCCCTTCAAGAGCCCACGCCTCTTCTGTAGCGCTTCCAAAGCACCTAATCCGAAGGCGGAAGCACGAAGGCCGCCGCCGGATAAACAAATTCCGACTTTCCCTTGCCCGCCTGCGGTTTCGCCCTCAGGCACCACCGCGATCCCCTCCGCCGGCTGAGGATTCACGCGTCATAGCCTACCCCCGATGCCCAGCCAGTGATGGACGTCGGGTATCGGACGGGTAGTGTGACCGCAGGCGAATGCGGCCTGAAATATCGTTCGGCTGTTTTTAGCCGCCGACGGAGCAGATGCAGCTCTAACGTTGCGCCAAAGTTTTGAACCATCCAGACGGCACGGTGGTGCCACACGCTGCTGTGCGCCAACGCCCTGCGAGTGTTGGGACGGAAGGTCCTTTCGTGGGTGCATGCACTGGCGAATACTTCAGGACCTCTCCTAGTTGGTGATCGGGAGAATCCACCGTTGACCTGGCTAATTGGCAGACTCGCCAGATGAGAGTCGACGCCGACGATCTGAACCTGCTGTGGGACGCCTGCGGATGCGCCAAGGCACTGTGCGACGGCCTTTTCGTCGGCCCACCGGGTGTGCTCTTTCTGTGACTAGGACTTTAAGGCGCTCGACCCGTCACGACGGGGGCGTTATTCGCATCCCCCAACGGTGCCAGCGGCGCCGCTGCTGGCCCAGCACGTTCTACGGGGTGTCAGACCGGGAGTCGGAGCGCTGCAGCCGCTTTTCCTCTTGCTGAAGGCGGTTTTCGGCCTACCTCGCGATCACCGCGGCATTCCCACGCCCGTTTGCTGAGCTCCGGTCCCCGCTGCAGCGTCGCTGCCGCGATCGCCACCCGTCGGCGGCCGGAAGGCACCGGCGAGGCCGAGCGGCTCGACCGCACGAGTTCGCTCGCCGTCGCCACCAGCGGACTCCGGAGCGTTACCGCTCGGTGCCCTCGTGCCGTTACGGACGGCACCCCAGCAGCTTCTAAGCTAAAAGGCGCCGGCCCGGGGTAGACCGCCAGTTCTGGTGTAGTCAGCACACGGTGACGAAGCATGCCTAATTCTCGGAACGGCCGTCCGCAGATCGGCATGGCGCAGCTTGGGCGTGGCGACTCGAGAGCTGAGCATTTTCATGTCGAACGCTGAGGACGGCGGGCGACATGGGCCTTGGAAGGCCGGTGGATCGTGTGAGCGGCGGCGGCGTGACGGGGGGTCTCGCCAGGCAATCTTTGCACTGCTATCCATCCATCGGGTCGTCTCCCGGGCTGGTGAGCTGGACCGTGCGCTCGATCGATGAGCGCGGCCGTGGCCGTACGAGGACCACGGCGTCCCGCCGCACCACACCCTGCCATCCCAATACGGCGGTGATGAGAAGCCACCACGCAGCGGTGAGCAATCCGAGCACGAACACGGCGAGCGGCACCACGTCGGCCACCGCAGCGACGGCGTTGTTCTCCACGTCGCCAGGCAGCTTGACATTCTCGTTGGCCAGGCGGCGTATCTCCGCGGTGATTGACACCGGTTCGCACGCCCCTTTCAGCACGCAGTGGTTCTCCGTGAACCACCGGAGCGCTGCCGCCCGGAGCGCGGCGTGGCCGCCCTCGTTTGGGTGCACGAAGTTGTGCGTCCAGTTCTTCGGGTTGAGCGCGGACCACAGGCTGCCCGCCTTCGGATTGAAGTCGGCGAAGTTGAGACCCGACCGTTCGTTGGGTTCGCACAGCTGCGCTGCGCTATCGGCCAGGCCGTCCTGAATGGTGTCCATGTACCGGGCGCCCACGGCCCAAACCGCGCGTTCGATCTCGCCGTTCAGCGCAGCGGCGAAGCGGTTAATGGCCACGATATCGGCTTCACTAAGCAGCACCCCGCGGCAAAACTCGCCGACATAGAGAGGCTTCGGGTACGGCACGGCGATGACGGGCACGTCAGGCCCGACGGCGATACGGATCTCGGCGTGGGTGCGGGCGACCTCGTCGGCGACTGCGCTTAGCCGCGCATTCTCTACGTGTTCGAGAAAGTCCGCGCAGTCGCCGGGAAGGGCGCAGGCCGCGCCGATGTCGGCGAACTGCGCGTCGTTGCCCCCGATGCCCACCAGCACGAAGGACGGGGGACCAAATCTCTTCATATCCTTCTTAAGCGCTGCGAGCTGTTCGGGCTCATCGCGACCGTCGGAGTTGTCGCCCACTTGGCGGATGTCGGCGGTTACCGCGCCCGAGCACGCCCAGTTCGCTACGCGCTCGGGCACGCCGAGGAGGGCACCGGTGTCGTGGGTCTGTGGTGGGTTGAGGAGGATGGGCCAGGCGTCGGGTGACCGACGACACTGGTTTCCGTCCTCCTCCGTCGTGTTCGTTCCCTGGAAGTAAGTGTCCGTTCCCTCGCCGGAGATGTAGGAGTCGCCGAGCACCGCGAAGTAGGGCTGGCCGCGCGCTAGCTCCTGTCCAGCGGGGAGGGTTGCATCGCGGGGCACGCTCGACCACAGCGTCGCCAGCAGCAGCACGCCCAGGAGAATCGGCATGTCGTTCGAGGTGATCAACAGCGCCGTAGCCACGCCGACCGCGGCGACCACGATGGAGGTGATTACAGGGTCGTGGTTGACGAAGAGGAGGAGGACAGTCACGCCGGCGAGCAGGGCGACGCCGGCGATACCGGCCGCTAGCCGGTTCTCGCTAAGTTTCGGCGGGAAAGACGCCGACCACAGCTCGACCGCAGCAGCGCCGGCCAAAACGGTTACGCCCGCACCGACCACGCGCACCCAGTCGATGGGCGCCAGCGTTACCACCACGCCGACCACTGCTGTGATCAGGAGTGCGACGCGGAGGCGCCAGAATCCCCACAGCCGGCGACGGGCGTGGTCGACGCTTCGGACTAGGGCGTACAGCGCCGCCCCGAGGGCGGCGAACCCCCATTCGTCGGGGACGTCGGCGACGACCGACGCTGCCATGAAGGTGATGGCGATCAGCGCCACCAGCACAAAGACCATGGCCAAGCGGCCCTCTCGCCGGTCCTCCGGCAAGTTCTCAGTGGCCCGCCGGTCGGCGGCAGAGAGGCGGCCGAGAGCATAGATGCACGCCAGTCCCAGCGCGACGAGTGCCAGCGCTGGCGCATCGATGCGGACGGCGCCGGCGAACACGGCTAGCGCCAAGACGAGCAGCGTGAACCACAGGGCCAGCGCGCCGTTGCGCCGTGTCTCCTCAGGCACGGTAACCGGGTCGTCGCGCCCCCGCCACAACCGCAACGCGGCACCGGCCAAAAGCGCGAGGATGCCTATCCACAACGCCCACGTCTTGAGCCGCCCGAATACACGCATGGCATCTACCGTCTTGGAGCCAATCGAATCGGCCAAGAGCACGTTGACGAACACAAAGATGTTCTCGATTTCGTCGAAGACGGCGCCCAGGACGACGGCGACCGGTGCCCATCGAGCGAGACCGACCCGCTTCGAGATCGCGAACGCGGCTAGGCCGTAGGAGGCGGCGAAGACGACGTCCATGGCGGCGGCAACGGCGTAGCGCCACCGATCCTCCCCGACTATGGCACGGAGGGCGTCGGCGTCCGGAGCTTCTTGGAGCCTCCCGTAATCAGGGCCGAAGAGGACTATCAGCGGCAGGCTGGCGGCGGCGCAGACCGCCGGTACCCACCACCGAAACCACGCTGGACGAGTTGAGCCACCGGCGCCTCCGTGAGAGGCCGGAGGTGATATGGATGTGGTCACCGTGACCTCCAATCCGGATCAGAGCTGAGACAGTTTGCCCGAATCTTGTCGGGGCGTGCCTTGCGGAGGTACACGCACACGCGCCCGTGTTGTTGCGGCGACCGGACGGAGCCCCATGCGCGGCAAAGACGGGCGCAGCCGCGGCGAGCTTCCGAGATACGGGTAGTGCGGCCTGGTCGATTGGACGGACCCGACGCAGACGGATCTGAGCTCTCGACACCACACCGGTCGATCCGAACAGCGCTCAACGGGCTCCAGCATTCGCACTCGGCTACGCCCCTGAGCCCAGCGTCGCCGACTTGGACGCTTGACCTCCAGAGCGGTAAGTGTCCCCCTGAGTGGTGGATTTGAGGGCAACCCGCGGCGTGGGTGG
>JAUJMG010000229.1 GCA_030446955.1 Thermomicrobiales bacterium | reverse complement strand
TAGGCGTTGTCCGCAAGATAAGCTCTTCTCAGAAGGGTCCACCTCAACAACTGGTACTACAGGCCATTCTGTGATATAGGCGTGTGCGTACCCGACCAGGTCGTCAGCCCTGATTGCTGGCGAAAGAGCGGTTTGCTTCCACCACGAGCACCGCCTTCCGGTTGGGTAGCCCCGATGAACCATCCCTATCCGGTTCTCCTCGTTTTGCTCGCCGTGTTCCTCACTCCGATTCGGGACGACTACTGGCCGCACGTGCGGGACCGGTGGCTTGATGGCGGCAGTGATGCGGCATACTTGCGCCATGGAGACGATCACCCTTCTCTCGCCTGATGTCCTTGGGGCAAACCCCGCTTGCGTTCCCAGGCCTTCACTGAACGAGCCGGCCATGGTGTGCAGGAAAGGAGCGGCCATGGCGATGCCGCTTCACGCGACCTTTGTTGGCGGAGCAACCGGCCCGTGGCAAGTGGATCGGCTGGCAGCGGTGCGCGGCGAAGGCCTGCCGGTCGTCGAACGACTCTCGGTGATCGAGGGAAGAGAATCAGCCCCGCCGGAAACCGCCGTGTGGACACTCCGGGGAGTGACGAGCAACGAGCGCTACGTCACGCGCACGGAGCACGTCGCGCTGGTCGAGCGGCAGCCACCGCTCGGCCGGCCCGAAGCGACGCGCGCCGCGCTCATCCCCGTGCGGAAGACCGACCAGTGGTGGAATCTCTCGCAGGACGAGCGTCGGGCGATCTTCGAGGAGCGCTCCCGGCACGTCAGCATCGGGCTCGAGTACCTCCCGGCAGTCGCCCGTCGTTTGTTCCATAGCCGGGATCTCGGCGAACGGTTCGACTTCCTGACGTGGTTCGAGTACGCGCCAGCCGACGCCGAGGTCTTCGAGGAGCTGGTGGCGCGACTGCGCGCGACGGAGGAATGGTCCTCCGTAGAGCGTGAGATCGATATCCGGCTCGTGTGGGACGCAGAGACTCGTCGACGACCGTTGTGAGCTGCGTTCACCCCGCGTGGTTGGCAGCGGCGCGATGAGCTAAGTCGCAGTGTCTCAGAAACGGGTCCTTTGTGAGACAGTGCGGATGACAAGGTTCGCGCGTCCAATCTACGCACAGCTGACCGTCTCGTTACTCGTCTCAAAATCAACGTCTCGATACTTGGTCGCCAAGTCAGATTGTGAGACGGACATTGGTCACGTCCAGGTCACGACGCGGTAGCCATGCAGCAGACGCCGTCGCAGCAGGCGCACGATCATTCCCTGCGCCTCCACCCGCGTGGCATAGCGGGTCGTCCGGGAGCGGCCGGGACGACCAAGCCGGCCCCACGTCTGCACTAGGGCAAAGTCGCCCCACAGGGTGGGCTGCCAGCTCAGGACATAGACGCGGAAGCGATTGACCGTCGGGTCCACGCTGCTCAAGCGCACGAAGGCGTGGAACGTGACGATCGTGCCCAGGTCGACGGAGCTGGGCACGAGGTGCCGTCGCCCGCCGTGTGCGCGCTCCACGGAACGGGCCCTCGCCGTCTTCGGCACGGGGGTGCGCCCACGGAGTTGCGCCACCCCGGCGAGATGAACGGCCAAGGCCTGACGGTCAGCGGTGGCCAGGGCGGTGCGCGCCGGAGCGAGGGCCCGCCGGAACGGCTGGCTGTAGGTGGTCTCCGCCAAGGGCAGCGTGAGCTGAGCGTACGTCTGCACGACCGTCATCGCTCCCACCTCCGCCGTGAGGCGCTCCAGCTTCCGGCTTCCGCGTCCTCGCCCCCCACCAGGGCGTCCATGTCGTCTAGCGAGCTTAAGTGATCGCTCGTCCATCCGGCATGGAAGAGCGGAGGGAATCGGCGTCGTAACCAAGGGAGCCGTCGACACCCCTGATCCCAGCCATTACCAGGCCCAACGGAGGGGGTCCCCGGTTTCGGCCTCGTCGATCCTAGCGCGCCAGGCGACGCAGGCCCACGCTCGTCGCGTCCACGGCGAAGACGAGCAGCACGTAGACCAGCACCAGCAGGGTGACATCGCTGTAGTGGAAGAAGCTCAGAGCCAGCCGGAATTCCCGTCCCAGCCCCGCGGCACTGACGAAGCCGACGACGATCGTCGTCCGGATGACTACCTCCCAGCGGTAGAGGACGAAGGTGAGGAACGCCGGCAGCGCCGATGGCAGCACGGCGTACAGCAGCGTTTGGCCGCGACCTGCCCCGGCCGAGCGGACGGCGCGGATCGGCCGGCGATCCAGGTTCTCGACCACCTCAGCGCAGAGTCGGCCGAGCACGCCGAAGTTGTGCAGCCCGAGGGCCAACGCCCCGGCCAGAATGCCCGGGGAGAAGACGAAGATGATGAGCAGCGCCCAGACCAGCTCCGGCACCGCCCGGGAGAAAATCCACGCCGCGCGGGTGAGCCCGAAGAGCAGCGTCCTGGGCCAGGGTCGCCCCTCGTCGAGGACCGGTCGCGCCCCGGCCATGACGGTCAGCAACGTGCCGATCGTGGCGAACCCGATCGCCAGCACGCTCATCGCCAGCGTCCGGTAGGCCAACCGGGCCGCCTGCCTCCATTGCCCGGGATCTCGGTAGGCCGGACGTGCCTCCCCGACCCCAGCCAACTGCTGGAGGAAGTCGCGTCCGTGGTCCAGGGTCTCGCGCGAGATGAGGTCCCCGACGTGGGCGCTCGGCTCACTCACCACAAACACCCAGGAGGCCACGACCAGGGCCACCAGGAGCCATCCTGACGCGCGCAGCGCGAGGGATCGCTGGGGGAGACCCGGCTCGGACGACGCCACGGGCGTCCGTCCAGCGTCCAGGGCGAGGCGATCGCCCCGCGCTTCCACCTTGAGCGGGTTCGCGCTCACGCCAGGAGCCGTCGCCGGATGACGCCGCTCCAGAGGTCGACCAGCACGACCAGCACGACCAGGCAGTAGACGAAGGTCCAGACCTCGCGGAAGCGCAGGTCGTCGAGGGAGATCTGGATCTGGTAACCAAGCCCGCCCAGCCCGACGAAGCTCATGATCGTCGCTGAGCGGATGCCGCACTCGTAGCGGTAGAGGGCGTAGCTGACCATGTTCGGGAACGCCTGCGGGAGCCGCCCGTAGAGGAGCACCTGCCACTCACGCGCCCCGGCGGCGCGCAACGCCGCCAGCGGTCCTGGGGGAACGTCCTCCAGAATCTCGGCCAGGATGCGGCCGAGGATGCCGGCGTAGGGAAGGGCCAGCGCCAGTACCGCCGCGAACGGCGAGAGTCCGATGGCCGCCACGAACAACAAGGCCCAGACCAGCTCGTGGATGGCCCGGAGCACGCCGAGCAAGGCCCGGCTCGCTCCGCTCGTGAGGGCGCGCAGCACCGGATGGCGGACCAGCACCCCCGAGGCCAACACGCCAGCCGGGAAGGCCAGGAGGATCGCGAGGGAGACGCCGGCCGTGGCGTAGGCGACCGTTCGCCAGCTCGCCGCGAGCGCGATGCCCAGGAACTCCGCGGACACGGTGGGGTGGAGGGCCGCGACAAGCATCTCCCCGAGGACGGTGAGGCCGCCGGGGTGGACGAGCGGCTCCCCCCAGGGGACCGTCGTCAGGCTCCAGGTCAGGGCGCCGAGCAGGAGCAGCGTCAGCAGGCCGCGCCCGCGAATGGGCACGTGCCCCGCCGGTGGCCCGCCGCCCAGGGGCGCGGGCGACGCCTTAGCGGACGTCACGCGCCTCCTCCTGCCGCAGGTCGTACAGGGCGGTGAGGTCGGCTTCCGTCACCGCCGTGGTGGCCCGATCGAAGACGAGGTGCCCGTGCCGCAGCGCGATCACACGGGAGAAGTAGCGGAGCGCCAGCGGCACGGCGTGCATGCTGGCGATGAGCGTGCGGCCGTCCTCGGCCGCCACCTCGACCAGCAACGTCAGCAGATCCTCGGCTCGCGCCGGATCCACCGAGGAGACCGGCTCATCGGCGAGGATGGCGCGCGGTTGCTGCACGAGCAACCGCGCCAGCGCCACCCGCTGCTGTTCCCCCCCGGACAGCCGCGCCGTTCGCTCATAGAGCTTGGTGCCCACGCCGACCCGGTTCAGTGCTGCTTGGGCCAGGGGGAGCTCGCGGGGGAAGACGAGGGAGAGGAGCGAGCGCCCGATGCCCCACTCCCCGAGGCGACCCGCAAGGACGTTATGGACGACGGCCAGTGAGGGCACCAGGTCAAAGCCCTGCGCCATCACCCCGACTAGGCGCGCCAGATCCCGGCCGGGCCGCAGCGTCTCGGTCGAGCGTCCGGCGATCGCCACTCGGCCCTCGTCCGGTTGGATCACCCCTGCCAGCAGGTGGAGGAGTGTGGTCTTGCCGCTCCCGCTCGGTCCCATCAGAGCCAACCGTTCACCGGCCGTGATGGTCAGCGAGAGCGGGGCCAGCGCGACCAACGGCCCGTAGCGCTTGGTGGCGTCGACGAGCTCGAACATCGGCGACTCCTGCCTCACGGTCGGAGGATGTCCAGGTCTTCGGCGACCTCGCGAATCTGGTCGTAGTTGGCGTTGGTGGTCGGGATGAACGCCTCAGTCTGGAAGAGGTCAAGGACCGCCTTCTGGTCGGGGAGGCGGGCATCCATCCCCAGAATGGTCTGCGTCACCCAGTCCTTCGCCCCGGCACCATAGACCTCATCGACGTCCGGACGAATCCCCCAGTGATAGTCGTAAAAGGCAGGGGTCGTGTAGAACTCGCGGACCTTCGTCGTGTCGACCTTGCCCTCGGCCTGCCGGGCTTCCCAGACCGCCTCGTTGAGCGCCCCGGCGTCAAAGGCACCCGCCGCCACCAGAGCGATCGTCTTGTCGTGAGAGCCGGAGTAGTTCGGCAGCCCCTTGAAGTCGCGCTCAGGGTCAATGCCGGCTTGGGTCAGGAAGTAGCGCGGCATCAGGTGTCCGGAGGTCGAACTCTCGCTGCCGAAGGTGAAGCTGAGACCTTTGAGGTCGGTGAGTGCCTTGACGTCGAGGCCCGCCCGGACGACGAACCGGGCATGGAAGTCTGCATCACGGGGGCGTTGGGCAATCGCCGCGGCCCCTTCGACCGCCGCCTGAGCCTGAACGCCGGTCAGACCACCGAACCAGGCAAGGTGCAAGTCACCCCGGGCGAAGGCCGTCACCAGCGCCGCGTAGTCGACCATCGGCACGTACGCGACCCGCAACCCGGTGGCCTGCCCGAGGTAGTCGGCCATCGCGCCGAACTGGCGGTTGAGCACCGACACGTCTTGGTCGGGGATGGCGCTGATGGCGAACGGTCGATCGGTCCGCAGCGACGGGGGAGTCGCGCCCACCCCTGGTGTGGCGCCCAGAGGCTCCGGCGTGGCCTCCTGAGCCCAGGCGACGTCACGGGTGACGAGGGAGCGGAGGCCGACGGCCATCGTCGGAGCGAGCGCGACGGACGCCACGAACCGGCGACGAGACACCCGGGTTAGGTGCGGGGCGCGCATGCTTCCTCCTCCCCATAGGGGACGCCGAGCGGTCGAGATCCGACCGAGCGACCACGACGCTACCGGATCCGGGTATGATCTGACAAACAGTATGCCGTATCGGCATGGTAGGAGATGAAGTGGAGTCCCGCTGGCTCGAAACGTTCCTCGCGGTCGCCCGCACCGGCAGCCTCACGGCGGTTGCGGCCGAGCTGGGTCTCACGCAGCCGGGCGTCAGCCGGCATCTCCAGCGCCTGGAACAGGCGGTCGGTGTCCGGTTGCTGGACCGCACCAGTCGACCGGCCCGCCTCACCCCAGCGGGGGAGCGCTTCCGGGTCTACGCGGAGTCGGCCGTCGGGCAGTGGCGGGCCATTCAACGCGAGCTGCAGGACGAGCACACGCCGCTGACTGGCGCGTTGCGCATCGCCGCCAGCAGCACCCCCGGGGAACTCCTGGTGCCGGAGCTGGTGGCCGCTTTCGTGGCCCGGCATCCGGGTGTGCATCCCGAAGTCTTCATCGCCGATTCGGCCATCGTCGCCGAGGAGGTGCGGGAGCATCGCTGGGACGTCGGCTTTGTTGGGGTCCGGTTCAGCGGGCGCGACCTGGAGTACCGTCCCGTGGTCGAGGACGAGGTGGTGCTGGCCGTGCCGGCCGGACACCCGTTCGCTGCCCGGGGTGAAGTCACCTTGGACGAGGTGGTAGGTCAGCCGTTCCTCGCGCGCGAGGGCGGGTCGGGGACGGCGGCCAGCGTCACCCGGCTGCTGACCGAGCGGGGCCTGGCCGTGCCAGAGCATCGGACGGTGATGGTGCTGGGATCCACCCAGGCGATTGTCTCGGCGGTCGAGCGCGGCCTCGGCATCGGCTGGGTCTCGTCGCTCGCCCTCATTGATCGGAACCGGGAGCGCGTCGTCCCGATCCGGGTCGCGACGCTGCCGCTCCGGCGGGTCCTCTTCCTCATCCGGGACCCGCGGCGGCGGCTGCCCCCGGTTGCGGCGGCCTTTGTCGACGGGCTGGGTCCGCTCCGCCCGGCACCTGACACCGAGGGCTAGCGGACCTGGGGTGGTTCCCAGGTGCCCCTGCCCGTCTCGCGACCCCGGTGTGCCAGGCGAGCGGGAACGCGCATGGTCTGACCGACGGCCTCGCCTTCTCCCCCAGATACAGGCCCTTCTCCGGCCCGCGCTCGCCTCCCCTTGATAGAGTAAACGCCCATTCTCTCCACTGGCCCCCTCCCCCTGATAACAGCCATTCTCAGGCCCACCCTGCCGCACCCTCCACCCCGTACCG
>JAUJMG010000228.1 GCA_030446955.1 Thermomicrobiales bacterium | reverse complement strand
CGGGCGATGATCCGCTCGACATCTGGGGCGAACCCCCGGTCGAGCATCTCGTCGGCTTCATCCAGGACCAGGAAGCGAACCTGGTCCAGCCAGAGCGCGCCCTGGTTGAGCAGATCCAGCACCCGGCCCGGAGTGCCGACAACGACGTGGACGCCGCGCTTGAGTTCCTCCCGCTGCGGGCCGAGCGCCCGGCCGCCGAAGATCAGTGCGGTCTTGACACCGCGTGGTCCACCGACCTGATCCAGCACGCCGCCGACCTGGACAGCCAGCTCTCGGGTCGGCGTAAGGACGAGGACCTGGATGGCGCGGCGTGCCGGATCGACAACCTCAGCTGCCGGGATGCCGAAGGCGAGCGTCTTGCCGGAGCCGGTCCTGGCCTGGCCGATCACGTCCCGGCCGTCAAGGAGGGCGGGCAACGTCTCGGCCTGGATTGGGGTGGGCGTATGGATGCCCATCTTGGCGAGCGCCTCAAGCGTGCTCGGGCGCAGGCGCATCTCGTTAAACGGGACAACGTGGGTCCCATTCAGCGTCATCGGGTTTTCAAGAAGAGCGGAACTAGGCACAAAAAGACCCTCTCAGCGTTCGTCGCAGCGCGAGGCGCAAACATTGGGAACGGACGAGCCGGTCAGTACGGCTCGACGACCCTGGCGCTGCGAAGGCTGGAGGGCACATTGGCGTACTGTCGCGCGGCGGACCCGCGCATCCCTTGCACCTGTGCATTCTAGCACAAAGTGGCGGATTCGACCAGGTTCACGCGTGGACAACAACGGCGTCCGATCGTGACTACTTCACCCTCCGGGTCCGTCTAGCCCTGGCCACGGATTGCACCACCCTGATGCCGTTAAGACCAGGAAATGGGCCTGTGACCGATTCGTGCCCCCTCTCTCCCAGAGAGTGAATATGCAGAAAATAGCCACCAGCGCCAGGTTCCTCACCCGTTCGGGCAATTCGATCAGCCCCGTGACAGCTTTGTCACAATTCTGTGACATCTTCCGCCTGCTGTGGCCCCACCTCAGACACGTTGATGCCCGGCGCGGTCTTCCTTGGATCGCTCATGCGCTGGGCGGAGTGAATGGCGAACCCGGCTGAGGCCGTTGTCGGCCTTGCCGGGTTTTGTCGTTCCTCGGCGTCTCTGGAGACAATCCATGCAACACGTAAGAGAGACCTCCCGGAGCGGTCGAGGCCCGCCTGCCCCCCCGCACACGACGAGGCGGATGGGGTCACCATTCCACCAGCTCCCCACCCGCCCCGCTCCCACCGGTCAAGCCCAGAGGCCTCGCCGCCAGGTGATGCGGAGTTTACCCTCCCAGCATCCCCTGGTCACTACCAATGCGGCCCCTCTGAATTCCTGACCCTCCCAGACTATCGAGGCTCGTCCTGCCCGTCTTGAGAGGGAGATTGTCATGCGTTCATTAGCCCTCGCTGTCACAACGGCCCTGCTCGCGGCCCTTCTCACCGTCTCAGTTGCCCCAGCCAGCAGTGTCCACTTCAAACCGCCTCATCGAGCGCCGACCTTCATTGACAACGGCCTCACCCTGACCGCGGACGGAGATCTGGCCGGGCTGGGCAATGGCGACGTGCTCATTACCCTCACGGCTACCGGTACCCCCACGGCGACCTGCACCAATCCGGCCGGGGCGAACCAGCCGCCGGGCCAGAACCCGGCTGAGGTGACGCTGACGGGCACGGAGTCGATCCCGGATGAAGAGATCAAGAATGGCAACGTGAGCTTCAACGTCACGACCGAGGGACCCGTAACACCGGTTCCCGGTGCCCCGGACTGCCCGAACCGGCAATGGACGGAAGACATCACCGATGTCGAGTTCACCAGCGCGACCATTACGGTCGAGCAGGGCGGAGTGGTCGTCCTCGAGAAGACGTTCGCACTGTAGCCACCTGACATCCACACGTCGTTCGTCGAGTTGGCAGGAGACGGGCATGCCGGCAACAGCCAGTCCATTCATTGAGACCGCTGGTGTCGGCATGCCCTCCTGCCTCGTAGCATCCGGCTGCGCCTGTTCCTGTTCCTGTTGTCGATTGAACGACACGCCGGATGCCTCAGGACCCCGCTCCTTCCGAGAGAGCGGAGTCCTTTTTGTTCCCCACTTTCGGATATGACCCGACGGACTGATGGGTCCTCTCACGCCATGATGGCCCGAGCAAGAAAGACGTCGACGAAGGAGTCAACGCAATCATGGACGGTCAGAAGTTTGACGACATTACCCGAGCCCTGGCGACGGGAACCTCTCGTCGCAAGATGCTCAAGGGCCTGACGGCGGGGGCCCTGGCCGCCGCGTTTGGGCTGCGCCGGGGGGTCACCACAATGGCCGCCCCCACCTGCCGCTCCCTCGGCGAGGCATGTAAGCCGGGTCCCACCGGGACCGAGGAGGGCACCTGCTGTTCGGGCCAGAACCTCTTCTGTCAGAAGGTCGCGGAGACCGGGGCGGACCGATGCGAATGCGCAACGGGGTTCGTCCGCTGCAACGGCCAGTGCGTTTCGATCAGCTGCCCCGGCGGCGGCCAACTCAACACGATTACCTGCGGGTGCGATTGTCCGACTGGGACTGAGCTATGCGATGAGAACTGCCTCCAGCTTTGCCCGACGGGACAGTCCCGCAACTTCGAGACCTGCGCCTGTGAGTGCGACACTTCATGCTCGGTGACCGGCGCGATCCAGGATCCGTCTACCTGCACCTGCTCCTGCCCAAGCGGCACCGAGGAGTGCAACGGCGCGTGCGTAGCGAACACATGCTCGGGTGGCCAAACGTTCGACCCAGTCACTTGCTCTTGCCAGTGTGCCCCCAACGAGGTGTTCTGCGGCGGCCAGTGCCACAACCCTGAGACGACCTGCGCTGGATTGCACAACAAGATCTTCAACATCGAGTGCTGCAACCAGGGCGCGAACCCCTGCCAGAACCCGGGGCAACCGTCCGGACGCTGCAAGGCGTAAGAGAGGAACGCCCTTTCCTCGCCACATCCGTCAGATCGACCAGTTACGTCGGGGCGCTCCTCTCCAGGAGCGCCCCACCCTCATGCTCTCGCGCTTCGGGCGGCATCTGCGTGGAGTTCATGATTACCTTTTGAGGAGAGACTGAATGGCTATCGCGCTCCTCTCCGCTGGGGAATGGCTGGGTCTTGCTGGGGGACTGCTCGGCCTGGTCCTTTTGGCGGGGCAAGGCTGGGTACTGATCCACGTGCTGACCCAGAATGGTCGCTTGCTGATCCGGCTGGACGAGCTTGAGGCAAGAACCGGCATCCCAGGCGAGACCCGGTTCTCCACTCAGTCTCTAGCAGGCGTCGGGTTGCCGATCGGAGCCACGGCCCCCAACTTCAGGCTCCCCGGTCTCCACGGCGAGACACTGACGCTTGACGCCTTCCGCGTGAAGGGCGCACCGGTGCTCCTTATCTTCTCCAATCCCGGGTGTGGGCCATGTGCCGCCCTCCAGCCGGAGATTGCCCATTGGCAGCACGAGCATGCCGGTCGAATCACCATCGCCGTCCTCAGCTACGGCGACCCGGATGCCAGCCGAGCAACGGCCGCCGAACACGGCCTGGTGTCCGTCCTGCTCCCAAAGGATCGCGTGGTGGCGGAGGCTTACGGGTCGGACGGGACACCGGACGCGGTCCTAGTCCACCCAGACGGCACCATCGGTAGTCAACTCGCCATGGGCACCGACGCAATCCGCGAACTGGTGGTCAGCGTGACCGGCAATGGTGGCCCCATAGCGCGATCGGCAAGGGTTCCCGTGGAAGCCCCAGGCTAAGAGAACGGGACTCGGCTACCGATTCCGGCACCGCTGGTGGTGGCGAGAGCATCTCGCGATGACGCCAACCCGAGTGTTTATCCGGCTCAAGGTTCGTAAAGCGTGAGGCGAGGGACTGCTCAAGACGTTGACCAGGTCTGCCTCGCTTAAGCAAACGCCCCAGAGCCTCAATTCGCGAAACGCCTTTACCCTCCAGCGGGATGTCCTCCCGTCAGAGGCTCCGCCATACGCCTTCGCCAACGTTGCCGTCTCGGTTCGTGGATGTTCCCAAATGTACAGCTCGCGAGCTTCCCCCTGAACAGCGACCTGGAGGAGGTGGCGCTAGTCTGAAATCACGGTCGGGGCGGCGGGCTCCGGACATGAGTGGAGCAACGACCCGACCTGATGGAGGACACCGGGATGAACGATCTCGAGCTGGCAGCGTTCGCCGAGCAGGTAGCCGTCACAGCGCGGCGCGTCCTGGGGTTAGGAGCAAGCTCGGCCGTGCTGGATCAGTTCGCCAGAGAGGCTGTCTTGGACCTCTGGATGACCCGACCCCAAATCACCGTCGCGGTTGCCGATCTCGCGCTCTGCTTGGTTCGAGACATCCTCACGGAAGAGCCAGGGCGGACCGTCCAGCAGGTAGCCGCCTGATCCCGGTCGCTTGACAGGCAATCCCGCCCATAGCGGATAGCATCACCGCGCGACCGGGAAGATGGGATCACCAGCCTCATATCGGCAGTGAACGCCGATCGACATCGCCACGCCGGCGGGGGTGCCGGCGAGGGGGAAATGCGGCTGCCCGCGCCCCCTCCTGACACAGGTTCGGTCTCACGCTGCGGTACCAGACGCCCTCATAACGGGCTGCGCCTCCGCCATGAAGGCTTGACCGAACTACGAGGCACAGGGCACCCCTGGGTCTATTCGACCGTACCCCCGCGGCTGACCTCGAAGGCGGCCTCGTCGCGTAGGTAAAGGTCGTAGTTGAGGGTCTGAGCCGCGACGGCACCCTCGTGAACCGCCGTGCTGACCTGGTGGGAGGAGAAGCGTGTCACGTCCCCGGCCGCGTAGACCTGGGGCACGGAGGTCCTGGCCTCCTGGTCCACCTTAATGTACCCGCCCGTCGTCAACTCGAGGCCGAGAGCGCGGGCAAGGTCGTTATTCGGGTCCGCACCCTGGTGACTGAAGAGATGATCCAACTCCAACTCGCCGATGCCCTCCACCTTCACCGCGGCGAACTCGCCTTCTTGCTTGGCTCTGGCGCCGGCCAATCGGCCAACGACGACGCGGATGCTTCGCTCGTCGAGCCATTTCACCCGGTCAGGACTGAGCCCGAGGGAGCCGCTGTTGGTCAGCAGCGTGACCTCCTTGGTGAAGCGGAGCATCTGGACGGCGAGTTGGGCGGTCTCCTCATCGTTGCCGACCACGAGCACCCGCTGTCCCTGCATCTCGAAGCCGTCGCAGACGATGCACCAGTGCATGGTGCGGCCGATGTACGCCTCGTAACCGGGGAAGTCGGCCCAGCGGTCGTGGACGCCGGTGGCAAGAATGACCGCGCGACCGAGCAGGACCAACCCGCCCGGCGCCTCGGCACGAAAGACGGCGTCCTCCCGTCCCACGCGTGCAACCTCGGCGTCGTAGAAACGCGCCCCGTATCGCTCCGCTTGCTCCCGGCCCCGTTTGCTCAGCTCAACGGCGGTGATCCCCTCGGGGAACCCCAGGAAGTTGCGGTTCATCTGCGGCCAGTCAGAGCGCCCCTCGCGTCGGCAGTCCACCACAGCGACCCGGCGGCAGGCCCGAGCCAGGTTGACCGCAGCCGAAACACCGGCGGGGCCGCCGCCAATGACGAGGGCGTCGTACATCTCCACGGTCGGGTTGACGTCCATCCAACGATCCCCCAGGGGTAAGCAGACCACGCGAGAGGCCCCGCGCCTAGGCTTCTACATGCGCCGTGCCACCGCGTTCGGGTCAGGGTCACGGCGACGCCTTGGCACGGGTGACCCCCTCGAATCGGAAACTGTCGGCTCTGGCGCTAGCCCCCCTGGGCGTTCCTTCATAGGGCGCGCCGGCGGTGCTGTCGCGGCTAGAAGCGGGCACCTCGAACGCCACCGGCGCGCCCTACGCCCAGCTCTTCCCTGAACGCGACGCGGTGCCGGCCTCCGAAGTCCCCTTGTTGCTGGTCACGCTGCAGTGGGACGGTCGCCCCGAACGCGTCATCTTCGGGTGTACTACCAGCGTGACCTCGGTTTCCTGGCCTCGTAACAAGGGACGAGTCGACGCATCGGGCGACTCCTGGCCCGACCGATGGATATCGACGTCGAGTAAGATCGAGGAAACGAGCGTTCTCGGAGGCTGCCATGTCGATCATGACCCGCCCACTGACCTACGACGACCTCTGCCAGATGCCGGACGACGGCCACCGCTACGAGATCATCGACGGGGAGCTGCTCGTGTCGCCTTCGCCCGCACGCCGGCACCAGAAGGTGGCCGGTCGCCTGCACCTGTTGATTGGCAATCTCATCGAGGCCAACAGGGCGGGCGAGGTCTATTTCGCGCCGGTCGATGTCCGGCTGACGCCGCACGATGTCGTCCAGCCCGACCTCCTCTTCATCCGGGCGGATCGGCTCGACATCTATCAGGCACGCGGGGTCGTCGAAGGACCACCGGATCTCGTCGTCGAGATCCTGTCTCCAGCGAACCGGATGGTCGATCAGGTCCGCAAGGCGGCTTTGTACGCCCGGGCCGGGGTGCCGGAGTACTGGATCGTGGACCCGGACGGTGAGGAGTTGGTTCCTCAGCGGCTGGTAGACGGCCAGTATGAGCGGATCTCACCCGTCGAAGGAGTCTTCCACTCCGGCGTTGTGCCCGGGCTGGCGGTGGATGCCTTAACGCTCTTCGCGGGCCTGGATTAGCGCAGCCGCCAGA
>JAUJMG010000227.1:5055-6683 GCA_030446955.1 Thermomicrobiales bacterium | reverse complement strand
CTGCACCTATACTCGCCCTCCTGTCGTCCACGAATGCTGCGTTGCTGACGACCTCCCGGGCGAGTAGGTTCATTGGCCGTCGGCACCGACGATCCAAGCGGACGGAGAGAGGTGGGAGTATGGGTGGCGTCGGGTGCGGGATCAGCGTGGTCGCGGCCCTGTTCGCACTCCTTGGGCTGCTTCCCCTCCTGGGTTGGCTGAACTGGTTCACCACGTTGCCAGCCGCTCTCCTCGCCGTTCTGCTGGGGTTCCTTGGGGTGCTCCGGGACGAGCAGCGGGCCATATCCCTCCTCGCACTCGTTGCAGGGGTCGCCATCCTGGTTTGGGCCCTCTTCCGCCTGTCGATCGGTGGCGGCATCGTCTAAGCGAGAGCTGGTCCGGTTCGTGGGGAGGCGAACCGATGAGCCGGGCTGCAGGCGAGGGCAAGGCGACGAACGGCGCTACGGGGTCCACTCCGCGGCGTCGCCGGTCAGGTCTTCCGGGCGGCGACCCACGACGCAAAACTCGTTGCCGTGCGGGTCCTCCATGATCCACCAGTCGTCAACAAAGCGCTGCCGGCGCGCACCCAGCGCCTCCAGCCGTGCCACCTCTGCTTCCAAATTGTCCGTCTCGAAGTCGAGGTGAACCGGGCTTTTTGCCGTCTTCCGCTCGGGCACGAGCTGCAGCCCCACCCGCAACCCGCCGGCCCCGCCCCGGAGGAAGACGTAGGGAGGATCCTCGCTGGCAACCTCCGTCCCCAGGGCTTCCGTCCAGAAGCGGGTGGCGACCTGGAGATCGTTGCAGTCGATGATCACGTTGGCGAGCCGGCTCCGGTGCATCTTTTCCCTCTCTTCTCTCGCCGATCCGACCGTTTCGGCACGTTCACGCCGATCTCTGTCACGCCGCTTCGGCGCTCGCGGCGCCTCGGTTCTAGGGCTCCTGACGGTTGACTGGGCACGTCCGTCAAGATGAGATCCGGCACAGCTTGATCCAACCACCCAACGCTAGCGTACGGGTGGGACTGGGTGCGGCACCATTCGGGTCCATCAGCATATCTGCTAGCACCAGTCCAACGTGTCAGGCCCCGTCGAGTGGTGGGATTGAGGATCACCCACCCGAGCATGACTTCCACCTTGGTCCGGCCCGGCTCACACGCCCTCAGGTAGCACAGCCCGCGTGCCCACCCGGCCCTTGCCGGGGGATCATCGGAAAACGTTTCGTCCGTGCTACGATCCCAGGATCATGTTCCCCTGGCCGCAACGCGGCTGACCGAAACGACAGGAGATTATGCCGGCTGTGCAGCAGCACATCCTCGTCGTCAATGACTCCCCGGAGATCCTCGATCTGTTTCACCAGATGCTGGAGGAGGAAGGCTATCGGGTGTCGGTCGACCGGTTCACGATGGATGCCGACAAGAAGCTTGCCGAGGTCAAGACCTTCGCCCCGGATCTGATCATCCTCGACTACATGATCGGGAATGAAGGGCTCGGCTGGCAACTGCTCCAGCTCCTAAAGATGGACCGGGAAACCCGCAGCATCCCGGTCATCATCTGCACCGGCGCCGTGCGGGAGGTCCGGGACCTCCAGTCTCACCTTGAGGATATGGGCGTCGCGGTGGTGCTCAAGCCGTTCGACATGGACTATCTGCT
>JAUJMG010000227.1:0-4955 GCA_030446955.1 Thermomicrobiales bacterium | reverse complement strand
CCGCTGCCTCGCGTGCCCCGCCGTACCCTGATGCGGCGGGGAAGCGCGGGGATTCGCAGACCGCAAAGGCCGCGTAACCCCGGACGGAGTGTCTGGATCGCGCAGTGGCCTGAGGCACGGGCGCTGCCGGGTTCGACCCAGTTGACTCCGTCGCCCGGCCTACCACCTCCCGCGAGCCGCCCCGCTCGATCCAGCCTCGCTCCCCGACCAGCGAGAGGAACAGGAGCAGCGCCAGCGCCGCCAGGCCCGGGTTCGGCCACGCCGCGCGCCTCTGGTCGCTCCTCGCCACGCACCGCATCCGGATGGTGGCGCGACTGGCCGGATCGTCGATGAGGGGCGTGTTCTCCCGCAGCAAGCGTCTTGTTTCCCGGAAGGCCGCCAAGCGGCACCGGCAGGCCGAGCAGACCGCGAGGTGGACCTCCAGCAGCGAGCAGTGTGCCTCAGCCAGTTCGCCGTCGGCGTAGGCAACCAGATCCTCATCCGTGAGGGGACAAGGTTCAGCCTGAGACGGGGAACTCATTGCTGCCATGGTGTTCGGTCCCGTCGTTGTACTGCCGCCGGAACTCCGCCGAAGCGCGGCTGATCCGTTTACGCGCCGCCGCCGGGGAAATCCCGAGGATCCGCGCTACCTCTTCGCCGGAGAAGCCACCCAGGCTGTGGAGCAGCAGTGCCTCGCGCAGCAGGGGGCTGAGACAGTCTAGTGCGCGTTGAATACCGTCGCTCTCCTCGCAGTGCTGGCTCGTGTCCGGCAGCCGCAGGACCGAGGTGTCACGCTCCAGGAGAGCGGGCAGCCAGTCCAGGGATACCAGGCGCCGTAGCCGGCGGCGCCGCCACTCCATGCGGAGTTGGTTGCGGGCGATCCCATAGAGCCAGGCCGCGAAGGCACCATCGTCGGCCAGCTGGTCCAGGCAGCGGAATGCGGCCAGGAAAGTCTCCTGGGTCAGGTCGGCGGCGAGTTCGGGGTGGCCGGTCTGGCGCGTCAGGTACTGAAGCAGCGGCGCGTGGTAGCGGTCCACCAGAACATCGAACGCCTCACGGGTCCCAGTGCTGACGCTGGCGCGGGCGGCAGTAACCGTGTCACGGTCGTCGCTCAGGACGGCGAGTGCTCCGCTCGTCATGGTCAAGCCCTGATCTTCGTGCGGTCAGTCATCCCTCCCCACTCTAACAAGGTGCGCAAGCGGCTCCGAATGGGACATCTGGTCACCGGTTAGATCGCGCTGAGTCCGTGGTCCCATCTCGACCCGATTGTGCATCTCTAGCTATAGAGGGTGACACGGATCACCCGATCAACCGATGGCTGGCGCGAGGAGCCGGATCGGGGCGTGGCAGGACGGGTTCTGGTCGAGAGATCGGCGCGGCGAGGCGCGGGAGGATCATGCCGGCATGAACGTGGTAGCGTCGAAGCTAGACCAACGAGGGAGCCGTTTGGGAGGGGGCCGAATGCTGACGCGGTGGTCGATTGCGCTCGCCCTGGTCGGACTGACCGGCCTCGGCCCGAGCAACACCGCGGCGCAGGGCGTGATAGCGACGGATGAGCCTACCATCGCCGTCACCGGCGCCGGTCGCGCCACGGGCGCCGCCGAAACGGCGACCATCCAGATCCTTGTCAACAGCAGCGAGGCATTCTACGGATCGCCGTTTCCTCCGGACATGGTGCCTCCGGACGCCCTTGGACCCGAAGAGGCCACCCCGGAGGCAGGCGAGGCAGCGAGGGGACAGGAGACCTCGTCCGAAGAGGTCGTGATGAGGCCGGGACCGATGGGCCCGCCCATCCTCACCGATGAGGATCTTCAGCCCCTGATCCAGGCGATGGTGGACGCCGGCGTGGAGGAGGACGACATTCAGATCGTCACGGGCCCTGCCGCTTCCGGTATCTATGGCCCCGGCGGGCCAGGCGGCGGGCTCGTGGAAGCCGAGGTGGCTCAGCCGACGCGGGAGCTGGTCGGCGAGATCGTCACCGCCGTCAACCAGGCTGCCACTGACAACGGCCTACTCGTCCAGCACTTGGGCGTCGGCTACGACATCGCCGACTGCGAGCCGCTGCAGCGGGAAGCGCTCCAGGCAGCCATCGAGGACGCTCGGGCCCAGTCCGAGCAAATCGCGGAACTGGTGGGCGTGACACTCGGTGACGTGGTGCAGGTCGGCAGTTACCCGTTCTATGGTCCCGGATTGCCCGGAGATGATGAGGCTGGTTGCCCGACCTCGCCTGAAGCCGCCATCATCGGCCCTGGTGGCACGGTGACCACGCCGCCGTTCGACCCGACGGCTGAAGCGGAGGCGGAGGTCTACGCTCAGGTGAACATGGTCTTCGCGATCGCCGAGACCGAGGGCACGCCGACCTCTTAGCGGCCGGGTGCTGCCTGATCCGGCTGCCGACCGCTGGCTAGATGCCCTACACGCTCGACGAGCCGCAACCCGAGGAGGCTTGGGCAACCTAGCCGGGTTGCGGCGCTTCTGTGTCAATGGACCAGACCAAACCGGAAACGGGATGGTTCTCCCGCTGGCACTCGCGCCCTACGGATGGGGCAGGTGAGAACAGCCACTCCCTCACTTGCGCGTTCCAGGGATCGAGGTGACTGCGCCAACCGCAGGGGCTAGATCGTGCCCGAATCCATCCCCCTCACTCTTGGCTTCTTCATGTGTAGCCGTTCATGCAACGGCCCCACCGTCCCTCATGCCCCCTGGCCCCTCCTGGTGGGCGTGGGCGGGCGAGGCATCGCCGCACGCCGCCGTCTAGAACGACGACGGCACCGGCGATGGGCGGGCGTCCCGCCACTGCCGGTGCCGCTCGCAGCACGTCGTTGGTTTTGGCAGCTGAGAACTAGACCGTGGCGCCTCCGGCGAGAAGGCCGGCCAGAATCTGGTTGAGCTGCGCACTGAGTTCGGCGCTCAGCGAGGCGGCGTCGACGGCGGTGTCGACGACAGTGCTGTCAGGGATGCCGTCGCCGTCAATATTCACCTCGACATAGTCGACATAGATGTTGATGTCGTCGTCGCTGTAATCGTCATTGTCGAAGATGATGCCCGTGTTCGTGGCGTTCTGTTCCTGATCGAGGATCTGGTCGTTGGCGTTGCTCTGGTCGTTGGTTTGGTTCAGCTCGGGACTCAAAACGGCATCCTGGGCGCCGCTCTGGCTCGCAGATTGGTTCCCCCCGCTGGCAACGTAGGTGTCCGCGAGGGTCGTGTCACCCGCGCCGCCCGCCTGGAACCAGACGCCCTGCTCGAGGTCCTGATCCAGTTCCTGGGTTGGATTCTGGGTCAGGTCGCTGGTGTTGCCCAAATCGACGTCCTGGTCTTGGCCACCCTCCTGGTTCTGAGGATGGTCGATGACGATGACGTTGGCGCCTTCTTCGCCCTCCTGGGCGATCGCCGTCGACACCGCGGCGCCGGAAAGACCTATCACTAATAGGATCAGTGCGCCGAAGCGAGCGTATGTGCGGATCCGCTCCATGGGTGCGTCTGCCCTCCCTGTGTCCCCGCATGGGGTCCATCGCTCCCCCAGGCCCACCCTGGCGAGCAGCTTCGCGCTACCCAAGTTGTCGACCATGGACATCCGGACGAACCCGGTGGATAGCTTACCCATAGTGTAGCAAAAACAAAGGCCTAATGTATAGAAGTGCCTCATTGACACAGTTACTGCCACGCGATGCATTGACAATGGAGGCACAACTGGGCGGATCTCCTGATCGGCTACACTCCTCTCCGGGCGGACACTTCCACTGTCCATTGGGGCGGTTCACGGGTCGGGCCTAGCTCTGCCGCATCCCGGCGCTGGGGAGCGCCAGCAAGTGCTCGCCTTTGCCTTTTTCCAGCGAACGGGCGGCAACCGGCGCAACGGCAACCGGTGGAACGGTGAGCGACGCCGGGAACGCACTGAGGAAGGAAACGGGGGAGATGGGCTAGGTCAGGGTCATTCCCCGCTCAGCGGGGGGGAGACGATCCGGCAACTCCCGTTCTTCGGGAGTGTCGATTGACCGTGGGAGGAGCCACCTTGGGAGGATCCTCCTTCTAGCAGGCTCGGGGCGAGCCCCCGACGGCGACCGAGAGGCCGGTGCTGACGGCGAAAGCGCTCCCGTGCCAGTATGTCGGCGTTCGTCGTTCTCCCCGAGGCTATCCCGCTGGTGCCGGGCAGCCTGCCCCCACCTCGCGGCGTCGGTCCCACCGCACGATCACCGCGAAGCACGACGCCATTAACGGCGGCCCGACCGGCCATCCGCGCCGAAGCCCGGATCGGTCCGAGCTTCCGTGGGCTACGCCGGAATGCCGCCGACGAGCAGGCTGGCGAGTAGCTCAGCGAGGATGACCTCAAGCCTCACGACGAGCGCAACGAATTTCGCCTTGATGTCGACGGTCACGGTGTCATCGCTAGTGTCGACATCGCTGTTGGCGTCGGTGTCAGCGCCCGTGCCGGTAGGGGGAGCGCCCGACCAGGTCGTGAGTGCCGAGGTGCCGTCGCCCAGGTTCTCCGACGAGCAGGTGCAGGGGAGTCGCAAGTTTCCGTGCCATGCCCCAAGCCTACGCCGGCAATGCGCATCATGAGGAATGATTCCGGCCCGGTGCCATCCATGCGGTACGTGATCTGAACGGACACGCCGGCGGCATGAGACATAGTCTGGGGAATGTCCCGCAGTTGCCGTCTGAGGGGCATCGCCTTCCCGCAGACATCTACCCAATCGTCTTCGATTGCCTGATCAAACTCGGGATCGTGCTTCGCCACGTCGACAGGGATGAATCAGCCGAAGAGCGAGACGAGAGAAGCACCGGGCGAGACAGTGCTACAGACGATGAGGTTGGGCAAACGCTTCAGCCCGGCTTCGGCGGTGGACCGAGCGCGAATCCGAAAGCGTGCCAGGGACGAGCACAAGAACCGATCGTAGTATCCTTTGATCTGGACCGGATGGTCTGGCTGGGACTGTTCGGACCGCGCCTACCGGGTGACCGGCGCTGCTGAGGGA
>JAUJMG010000226.1 GCA_030446955.1 Thermomicrobiales bacterium | reverse complement strand
GGTCGCAGAACTGGGCTCCGACGGGGGCGTCAGACACTGCGAGCAAGGGCGGCGTGGCGGTCAGGAAGGGGTGGGGGAGATAGGGTGCAGGCATCAAGCGTCCTTTCCCAAGTGGTTGGGTCAGAGCGCCGGACGCTCGAACCCGGGCAGGCCAACAAGGCCCCGATCGGGTTCGCCATTCACTCCGCCCGGCGCATAGGCGATCCACAGAGGGCAACGCCGGGCTTCATCGTGTCCGAGGTGCACCTACGCTAGCATGCGCCTTGCTCAGGCAAAAGAGGGAAAACCCCTAGCGACGCCGGCTTTTGGGGCAATAGCTCTCTCCAATTCGGTCGGCAAGCCGCAGGGGCGGCCTGCCGACTCAGAGACATTGTGCCGATAACCCGGCTGGTATCTGTGTCGACACGAGCGACGCAGCGATGGACGCTGAAGATCTTGGTCCTTGTGGAGCGTCCTTGGGTCCGCGGGCTCGACCCAGTGGCACACGACGGCCACGGCCGCGCTCAGCGGCACGGCCAGCAGCGCAGCGCCAATCCTCCTCGACCACGACGCTGTTCAGACCGCCAACTGGCCCCCGGTTTGATGGGGCGTCGCGGCGCCCTAAAGCACATCCCCGCCTCAGGCGACGAGCCCCTCGACGCTCCACGCGGCCCACGGCATCGTCAACCCGTTGCTGCAGCTCAGGTAGCGCTCGGGGCAGGAGGCGACCAGGGAGTAGGCAGAGTTGACCATGTTGGCGACGTGGAGCCCCCGACTTGGGTCAGCAGCTGGTAGGCGTCCCATTCCCCCGGTCCCGGGGCGGCGTGGGCATCGCCGACGAAGAAGCGGGCGCCGGGGACGCGGACCGGCAGGGAGAGGGTGTGGCCGACGATGATCTCGGGGGTATCCATGTTGCCGCCGTGGGGACCGGGACTCGCCGAGGAGACCGCCTCTAATGTGGGGACGGTGCCGATGGTGCCGAAGAAGGGCGCCCAGGGTGCCTCCCAGCGGTCGCCCCAGGCGAAGCCACCGGCCGGCGTGCGCCGGTAGATCCAGACCCGTTCCGGCAGTTGGGGGGCGAGGGAGGGGGTCTCATGGGTGCTGGTCAGGCCGCCGCAGTGCGGCAGGAGGCAGGAGACGGCCCAGTCCCGGGCGGGCCGGATGGCGTTTATGCAGGCTTGGAGGACGTTCTTCACCTGGCTGAACTTGAACATCGTGACCTCCTTAGCGCCCTGACTGAGCGCTCGATGTGAGCGTCAGCAACCGGACCCAGGCCACGAATGTGGCCAGCAGACCGCCCCGGACGGCAAAGGCCAAGCTAGGCACTGTCGTCATCAGCTGTGGACGCAGGGACCGCTCGCGCGCCACCGGATCGAGCAGATTCCGCCGTCACGTCTCCCCAACAAGCCATTCGCGCTCAGTGACTCGGGGACGATGGTCACCTCCTTGTTGTCGCGCGATCGTCAGTTCAGGGATTCGCTAGGTCTCCACCCTGCTCGTCCGGCGCTCCGACCGCCATACGAAACCCACGCATCCGCCCACGCATCCCTCGGTTGCGTGGGCGGGTCTGGTGACCTACCATGCCGCTCCCAAGCGAGGCTGCGGTGGCCCGAACCCGATGGCGGTGCCGATGGCACAGACCGAGCGCGGCGACATCCCGAGCTTTGGTGAGCTGCTGCGGCAGCACCGGATGGCAGGAGGGTTGACGCAGGAGGCGTTGGCCGAGCGCGCTGGGTTGAGCGCCCGCGGCATCAGCGACCTCGAACGTGGCGCCCGGTCGATCCCCCGTAAAGACACCCTCGCCGTTCTCCTCGACGCGCTCAGCCTTCCCCCATCGGAGCGATCGGCGCTGCTCGCGGCCGCCCAGCGCCCCTCTGTTCGGCGACGCTCGGCCGTTGCTGGCATCAACCATTCCAACCCGGTGCCGCTGCCGGTCCCGCTCACGCCCCTCGTTGGACGGGACCGGGAGATGGCTGAGGTAACGGGGGTGCTCCGCCGCCCCGAAGTGCGCCTCCTAACCCTCACCGGTCCAGGTGGCAGCGGCAAGACGCGCCTCGCGATCCGAATCGCCGGAGAACTTGCCGCCGAGTTGGCGGACGGCGTGGCCTTCGCCGGGCTCGCCTCGATCTCCGACCCCGCCTTCGTGCTCCCCGCTGTGGCTCAGGCTCTTGGGGTCCGAGAAGCGGGCGACCGACCGTTAGTCGAGCAGTTGGTCGCCATGCTTCGGGAGCGGGATCTGCTGCTGGTCCTCGACAACGTCGAGCAGGTGGTGGAGGCTGCACCCCAGGTCGCCGACCTCCTCGTAGCCGCTCCCACCCTCAAGGTTCTCGCCACCAGTCGCGTCCCGTTGCACCTCGCCGCGGAGCACCGGTTTCTCGTGCCGCCGCTGTCCTTGCCCACGTCCAGTGCTTCCCGGTCTATCGAAGATCTGGGGCAGTCGGAGGCGGTCAGCCTCTTCGTCGACCGGGCGACGGCGGTTCGGCCCGATTTCAGACTCACTCCGGCGAACGCCGAGGCGGTGGCCGCGATCTGCGCCCGCCTTGATGGGCTGCCGCTGGCCATCGAACTAGCGGCTGCCCGGGTCTCGGTGCTGCCGCCCCAGGCACTCCTCAAACGCCTGGAGCACCGCCTTGCTCTGCTGACCGGCGGGGCCCGGGACCTACCGGAGCGGCAGCAAACGATGCGAAGCACGATCACCTGGAGCCACGACCTTCTCTCGTCTGAGGAGCAGGTCCTCTTCCGGCGCCTCGCTGTGTTCGTCGGGGGATGCACGCTTGAGGCGGTCGAGGCGGTGGCCGAGCTGGAAGGCGGCGTGGGCATCGACATCCTGGATGGCCTGTCAATGCTCGTTGAGGAGAGCCTCCTGCGGCAGACGGGGGAGGCAGACGGCGAGCCGCGCTTCGGGATGCTGGAGACAATCCGGGAGTTCGGGCTGGAGCAGTTGGCCGCGGGCGGCGAGGAGGCGGGCGTCCGCCAGCGCCACGCCGGCTGGTGCATAGCGCTGGCGGAGGGGGCGGAGGCGGCCCTCTGGGGGCCGGAGCAGCGCCGGTGGTTTGCGAGGCTGGAGGTCGAGCACCCCAACCTACGGGCCGCTCTCGGCTGGATCCTCGATGGGGGTGATTACGAGACTGCCTTGCAGTTGGCCAGTCCCCTGGCCTTCTTCTGGTATGTGCACGGCCACCTAACGGAGGGGCGCGGCTGGCTCGATCGGGCGCTGGCGACAGGCAGTGGTTTGCCGGAAGCGCGGGCGAAGGCCCTGGCGGTGGCGAGTGGACTAGCTCACGCCCAGGGGGACGCCGTGACCGCAGTCCGGCGGGCTGACGCGAGCCTCGCGCTCTGGCAGGAGATTGGGGATCGCGGACCGGGATTGGCCTTCGCGTTGTGTCAGCGCGGGGTTGCCGCCTTCTGGAGCGGCGACGTGGACTTCGCGGCCGCTGTGTATGATGAGGCCCTCACGCTGTTCCGCATTCTCGATAACCGGCCTTGGACCGCCCAGCTGTTGACCAACCTGGCGGCAGTGGCCCAGTCCCGTGGCGACTACACGCGCGCCCGCGCCTTGGCTGAGGAGGCGCTCATGCTACAGCGCGAGGGTGGCAACGACTGGGGCACTGTCTTCAGCTTGACGATCCTCGGGGACCTCGCCGCTGATCAGGGCCGCTACGAGGAGGCTCGCCAACACTACCGTGACAGCCTGGTTGTCGCCATGGAGCAGCGTGATCGCTGGCAGATCGCCGAGGCGCTGCAGGGGCTGGGGGCTGTCGAGGCGTCGACTGGCGAGGCAGAACGAGCCGCCCGACTCCTTGGCGCAGCAGCCGGGTTACGGAACAGCATCGGCCAGTCCGTTCCCTGGTTTATGCGGGAGCGTCACGACCGCGTCGTCACGATTGCTCGGCACCGGCTGGGCAACGCGCGGTTCGACGCTGCCTGGTCCGCTGGCCAGGCGGCGTCGGAGGCGGCCATCGCCGAAGCCATCTTGGACAACCCGGCGCCGGGTCCGCCACCAGCGGCGGGGACCGCGGGCATGGGGTTGTCCAACCGCAAGGTGGAGGTGCTGCGATTGGTGGCGACAGGCAAGACCGACGCTGAGATCGCGGACGCGCTCTTTGTCAGCAAGCGGACCGTCGGCACCCACCTCACCAACATCCTCGCCAAGCTAGATCTGGCTAACCGCACCGAGGCCGCAGCCTGGGCCGTCCGTCACGGCTTGGCCTAGCTCACGACACTCTCTCGACCCCAACGCGCTTCGCCCTCGCGAGTGCCGCATCCACCTTACCGTGTGAGATGTCCGTGGTGCGGCCGGCTGAGCGAGTTACGGAGTTCTCACGATGTGCGGCCGTGCCGGGCGGGGCAGGATGGAGCCGTGCCCAACGCGAGGGGTTCGCTGCCGGAGGGCCGCACACGAGGGAGGACCGAAATGATCCCTTATCACTCCCATGCCGCCCAGCCCGCGTTCGGGAAGGGCTCGGTCCGCCTACCGCTGACTGCGGGCGACTACGGCCGGCTCTCCAGTCACCGGATCGCTGCCGAGGAGCACGCCCGAGCGGGGATCGCCCGCGCCGAGCAGGATCGGCGCCTGGCGGAGGCCGGCGTCCATCCTCCTGGGATTGTGGCGCTCGTCGTGGCCTTACGTAAGGCGACTGATGTTGCGCTGATCCAGGCAGGCGAGTGGCTGCGAGGCGTTCCCCCGACCGCCACTGACCCTGCCTCAGGGGACGGGTCGGTCGCCTGAGCCACGGAACCAGGACCGCCGGTCCCTCACCCTGTCGAACCCGCGAGCATCAGCAGCACGAGTCCGGCGCGAGCTGTCCAGGCGAGGGTGCGGACCCAGTTCGACGCCACAAGCGCGCGCCAGGCCACAATGTCGAACCCGGCCCCGAGGAGCCGGTGGCGCGGCACCTGGAGCAACGCCGTCGAGAGCCAAATCGCCGCCAGCAGAACCATCCCCACCCAGGCTGCGCCCGCCCCAACCCCGATCGGCCGCCACGCCAGCAGCAGCAACCCCGTTACCAGCTCCAGCAGCATCGGCGGCGCCACCACCCAGGCCGTCCGCCGGCTGTGTGCCGCGGCATAGGCCGGAAATCTCTCGTCCCCCACCTCAGCGAACAGCGGGTAGTGGACGACCTGGACGAACCAGATCACCCCCGTCATGAACAGCGTCGCCGCGGCGTGGAGCGGCAGAACCAGGGTCACCGCTCAACCAAGGAGCGACGGGCCAACCCGCCTTGCACCGAGCTGCGAGCGGACCGGAAAGGAGCCCCCGCCTCCGCCACGAGGAGCAGCACCCAGCCGTCTCTGGCGCCCCCTCCCCCCGTTGGCCACAGTCACCCTTCGTCCGCCTCGTCCACTGACTCGGCGTCATAGGGCGGGAAGCGGAAGCCCATGTCGCGATCCAGGAGACCGCCGTAGCCGAGCCCAGCCAGATCGTCCAGCGTCGGGCGCTCCCCGGCCATGATCCAGGGCAGGATTAGGTCGGCCACGGTCGCTTTGGAGTAGAGGGAGCAGGAGGCGAGGTTGAAGATCGGGGTGTCGGTTGCGGTTCGGCGGGCGAGCCAGAACATGCTGCCTGGGTGGGCCGGGGCGCCGAACTTGACCATCTCTGCCCCGATCCGCGGCAGCGCCAGCAGCGCCGCGTCTAGCGGGTCGATCGTGTTCCCGCCGCCCGTCAGGATCAGATCTGCTCCGTCGTCGATCAAGCCCTCGATGGCCGCGGCAACGGCCGCTGGCTCGCTCGGCGGATCCTCGAAGCGCAGCACCCGCGCCCCGTACCATCCCACCTTTCGCTCCACCGTCTCCCGGAACCGGTCCCGCACCCGGCCCTCCAACCCCTCGGTCGTCAGGACCCCGACAGACAGTGGCCGGAACGGCTTGACCGTGACCACTGGGTACGTGCCACCGTGGGCCAAGTCTTCCGCGGCGGCCAGCGTCGCTTCGGGCACCGCGACGGGGGTGATCTTCGCCCCGGCGACGATCTTGCCCGGCAGCACCGTCATCCGGTCCGGCAGGGTGAAGACCGCTATGCCGGGCAGGCGGTTCAGCCGCACCACTGCCTCCGCGTTCACCCGCAGCAGCCCCTTGGTCTCCGCCACCAGATTCACCCGGCTCTGCACCGGTCCGCGCGGAAAAACGCCGGGCCCGCCGACCGCCGCCGCGAGGCGCTGCCCGGCCTCGTCCTCGTGAACATCGTCCGTGTCGAGCCGGACCGCATGCAGCGGCCGCCCCACCGTCTCCAGCCCCGCCAGATCTTCCTCTGCCAGCCGGTGTCCTTTGCGGAAGAGCCGCCGGCCATCGACCTTGACCTCTTCCGTGATCACCGCCCCCAGCACGGCTTCCGGCGGCTCGGGCTGGCGAGGATCGAGAACTAACGCCTGCATCGCTGAACTCCCGCGATCGAGGATGGTCCCACACGACTGGTCGGTCATGTCGCCATCGGCGCGACCGTCATCACCGCCAACACGAGCTGCCTCGCGGCCTAGGACCCCATGCTCCAAACCAGTGCTAATGATGAATTATGTCGACACGCCCAATGCGAAAACCAGACACCCCGATACATCGCCTCGATCGACGGCTCGGGCTGCAGGTCGCCTGGTCGCCCGTCCCGATCAGACCGTGAGACAGCCACGTCATTCGTTTGGGCATCCAGATGCGTCGCGTGACGAGCATGATACGCGCTCGCAGCGGCTTCAGCCGGATCCCTCAAGTCCCTTCGCCGGTGAGATTAC
>JAUJMG010000225.1:4722-6725 GCA_030446955.1 Thermomicrobiales bacterium | reverse complement strand
ATGTGGCCCACTTCAACCATGCCGGCGATTCACTCTCGCCGCGCCCGGTGCTTGATGCCACCATCGGCCATCTCGAGCGGGAAGCTCGGATCGGCGGATATGAGGCGGAGGATGAGGCACACGAGCGATTGGAGGCACTCTATGCGTCCATTGGCCGGCTGATCAACGCGGCACCATCCGAGATCGCGGTGGTGGAGAACGCTACCCGCGCCTGGGACATGGCCGTCTATGGGATCCCCTTCGCCCCCGGCGATCGTATCCTGACCTCCGTCGCCGAGTATGGCAGCAACCTGATCGCTTTTCTCCAGATCGCTGCTCGCGGCGTCAGTGTTGAGATCGTGCCCAACGATGAGTACGGACAACTCTCTGTCCGCGCCCTGGCCGAGATGCTTGACGGCCGCGTCAAGCTGATTGCCGTCTCCCACATGCCGACCAACGGAGGCCTGGTCCAGCCTGTCGCCGAGATTGGCCGTCTCGCGCGGGATGCCGGCTCCCTCTTCGTGCTTGATGCGTGTCAGACGATCGGACAAATGCCGATCGATGTCGACGCGATCGGCTGCGACATCCTATCCGCCACTAGCCGGAAGTACCTCCGTGGCCCCCGCGGAGTTGGCTTTCTCTATGTCCGAGCTGACCTTATCGATCGTCTCACGCCGCCGTTCCTCGACATTCACGCCGCGACCCTGGTTGCCGCCGATCGTTACGAGGTTCGGCCGGACGCCCGCCGCTTTGAGAACTGGGAAAGCAACGTCGCCGGCAAGATCGGGCTCGGCGTAGCCGTCGACTACGCTCTCGATCTTGGCCTTGAGGCGATCTGGGCACGGGTCCAGGCGCAGGCGGATTACCTTCGCCGACGGCTCGCGGATATCCCCGGTGTCGCGGTACATGATCTCGGTGCCGTCAAGGGCGGCATTGCTACCTTCACCGTCGAAGGCGTCAGTGCCGCCACCGTTCGGGACGCGCTCCGGGGCCAGGCGATCAACGTCTCCGTCTCCGAGATCACGAATACCCGGTTGGACATGGAGGCCCGAGGGCTCACCGAGTTGGTCCGTGCCTCCGTCCACTACCTCACTACGGACGAGGAGATCGACCAGCTCTGCGCCGCCATGACGGGGTTGGGACGCGACTAGACGGACGGCAGTACCCGTAATAGGCAGAGACGGCGGATCGCTTCCCAACCGGCCGCTCGGTAGGGTCGGTGCCTGCGCCCTGTGGTTCCGCCGGCAGGGTCTGCTGGACCTCCTGACTTCGGTATTGGCCGGTCGCGCTGTTCCAATACTCGAACATCTCCCGCTAGTGCGGGCCAGCGACGTCTTGTACCGAAGGGACAGGGCATCCCTCGGCAGAGGCATTGCCCCGAACACTACAGGTCAGCGACACCCCAGAGCTTTCGCCCGTTGCCCGCGCCAAGGAGCCCTTCTGGATCAGGTCAGGGATCATCGAAGAGGCGGTCTCCGACACGGATTTATGCCATGTGGCGCACGTAGTGACGGCAGTCGGAGTGTTTCGTTCGATTTGGTGGAGAGCGACGGGGGAGCGACGAGGTTGATTAATCGCTGATCGTTCGGGAAGATGGAAACGACGATCACTCTCGTTCCGTGCGCCGAGGCCCGTCATGGCCACAGGACCGCCTCCTGAAGGTTCCCCCCGTCTTGCGCGCCTGTATCCCGGCGCCAGCGACGCCCAGGCACCGGTAGTCCCTTG
This sequence comes from Thermomicrobiales bacterium, assembly GCA_030446955.1. Classification (GTDB taxonomy): domain Bacteria; phylum Chloroflexota; class Chloroflexia; order Thermomicrobiales; family UBA6265; genus LC2-1. The sequence continues at coordinate 5,021 of JAUJMG010000225.1, read as the reverse complement.
GGACCGGCCTCGTGCGCCCTTGATTGGCCGCCAGCAGGAGATCGCGGCGGTCCATGCGCTGCTGGTCCGTCCCGATGTGTCGCTTCTTACCCTGACAGGCCCAGGTGGGGTTGGTAAGACGCGGCTTGCCCTCAGCGCGGCTGCAGGTCTTCGCGACATGTTCCCGGGCGGGGTCGCCTTTGTGCCTCTCGACGCAGTTCGGGACCCGGATCTGGTGGATTCGGCAATAGCCCACGGGCTCCATGTCCGAGAAACGGGCGATGAGCCGCTCCGGTCGCTCGTGGCATCGTTCATCGGGG
>JAUJMG010000225.1:0-4622 GCA_030446955.1 Thermomicrobiales bacterium | reverse complement strand
GTCCGAGAAACGGGCGATGAGCCGCTCCGGTCGCTCGTGGCATCGTTCATCGGGGACAGACACTTCCTGCTTGTTCTCGACAACTTCGAGCAGGTGCTGGACGCGGCAGGGTTGGTCGTCGACCTGCTCGATGCCTGCCGCCACCTCAAGATCCTCGTCACGAGCCGGGCGCCGTTGCGCGTGTCTGGTGAGCGGGTCGTTTCCGTTCCACCGCTTTCTCTGCCTGGGAATAGAGAACGACCATCCACCGCTTTGATCGCTCAGTTCGATGCTGTGCAGCTCTTTGTCGAGAGGGTCCGAGCAATCCGTCCCGAGTTCGCGCTGACGGAGGAGAACGGCGGTGCAGTGGTAGAGATCTGTCGCCGGCTCGATGGGCTACCCCTTGCAATCGAGTTGGCGGCCGCTCGGGTGCGCTTGCTCCACCCTTCCGCGATCTTGACTCGCCTCGAGCGCCGTCTCCCGCTGCTCACTAGCGGTCCTCGCGACGTGCCGGTCCGTCAGCAAACCCTCCGCAACGCCATCGCCTGGAGCGTCGACCTGCTCACCGCTGACGAGCAACGCTTGTTCCGCCGGCTCGCGGTCTTCATCGACGGCTGCACCCTGGAGGCGGCCGAATGGCTGATGCAAGACAGCCAAGAGATGCCGAATATCCTCGAGGGTACTTCCGCTGAAACGTCCGTTCTTGAAGGGGTGTCGTCCCTGCTCGATCAGAGTTTGCTGAGGGGTGAGACCCGGGCCGATGGGGAGGCCCGCTTCACGATGCTGGAGACGGTACGGGAGTTCGCGCTGGATCGACTGGACGAGGCGGGCGAGGTCTACGTGATGCGGCGCCGGCACGCTGTATGGTGTCTTGCCCTCCTCGAAACTCTAGCGCCATCACTTTGGAGCCCGGACCAGGTCAGCCCGCTTCAGGCTCCGTGGTTAGACCAGCTCGAGGCCGAGTACGGAAATATCCGCGCGGCGCTCACCTGGCTGACCGGGATGGCAGAGCTGGAGCCGGATGCAGCGGAGGCGGCCCTGCGGATGGCGGGGGTGCTTTGGCCGTTCTGGCGGATCCGTGCTCGCCTCTCTGAGGGGCGCGCATGGTTAGAGAGCGTCATGGCGGGAGCCGGCTCTGCCGTCGTCCCTGCTCAGGTGGTGCTTGGAGCTGGCGTCCTAGCTTGGGCTCAGGGCGACTATGACCGAGCGAGGCCCCTGCTGCAGCGGGCACTGGACGGCTTTCGTGTGGGTCATGACGTGGAGGGGGCGGGTCGCACTCTCCTGGCACTTGGCCGGCTCATGTGGGATGAGGGTGATGTTACCCGGGCCGAGGCGGCGTATGCAGAGGCGCTCGACCTCTTCGAAGGACCAGAGAACCGCACCGGGGCTGCTCTTGCACGGCACGGCCTTGCGCTGGTTGCGTATCGTCGCGGCGAGTATCAGCAGACGAAGGCGCTCTTTACAGAAGCCCTGGCTGAGTGGAGTGCACTCGGTCACGTTTGGGGCCTGGCGGGGTGCGTTCCCGGCCACCTTGGCGACTTGGATCGCTGTCTCGGCAACGAGCAGGCTGCATCGGCCAAGTATCGAGACAGCCTTGCCCTCCATCACTCGCAGGGCGACTGGGAGAATGTGGCATGGAATCTCATCGGGTTAGCAACCGTGGCGGTGACGACCGAGCCAGCGAAGGCAGCTCGGCTGCTTGGGGCGGCAGCCGCCCTAAAGGAGCCACCCGCCGCGCCGCTCGGTCCTGATGAGCGGAAGGATTACAACTGGGCGGCAGGCGAAGCGCGCGGAATCCTCGGAGAGGCGGCGTTCGCCGCTGCGCTCGAGGCAGGACGCGCGCAGCCGGAAGCGGTGCTAACCGAGGCGCTTGAGGAAGCGCTACCTCCTGTTGTTCCAGACAGTGGCCCGCTCTGACCAGGGAGCCGCGGCCGCGAGTTAGGACTCACGCCGCGCGAGTTGGAGGTGCTGCTGCTGATCACGGCAGGGCACTCGAACCGGGTGATCGCGGACACCCTCTCCATCGGTGTTGGCACGGTGAAGGTGCATGTTGCCAACATTCTCGCCAAGCTCGGTTTGCCCTCACGTGCCGCAGCGGCGGCCTATGTCCACCGCCACGGTCTCATGACCGATAGCTTCCGCCCGTCCAGGGCGGTGGATCGTTCCAAATGACTTCGACTACGTCTTAAGACATAGGCCTGTCGCCCACGAACCGGCGCAAATACGACCTTCGACCGATGCGCACCACCGCGTACCGGATCATGATGGTGCTACTCAAAATGGTGGGTCGAGATGCAGAGCAAACACCGATTTGAGGCCCACCGACGCCGGAAAGGGGCAGAACATGGTCGACGGATTTTCCGCGGTCGTTGAGGCCAGCTACAAGCAAGACGAGTATGCCCGACGCGCGGCACGGGAGCGCAGCGACAGGGCCCTGCGCTCGGCATACCAGTTGTCGCAACCCGTATGCTCGACCGTCCCCCCAACTTCAGACGTTGCCATACGACCCGTTCTCGCCCTGCGCCCTCGGTTTCCACACTGGCGTGTGATCGACGTGCTTCTCGGGAGAGCCGCCGCGTAACGGAAGTGACCCATGAGAGGTGTTGAGGGAGGTCTCACCTCGTTCGCTGTACCGACCCCGCGTCATGGAGGAACCCATGGAATTGTTGATAGCGATCGCGCTCCTCGCTGCGGTCGCACTGCTGGCGTCTCGTTTCGGCCACGACAGCCGCGACGGTTTCGAGTCGAAGGAGCGGAACCTGGCGTCGTATGGAATGACCTGGGACGACATCCACGCCGCGACCGCCACCCACGAATTTCCCCTGGCGAGCCGCCTCGTGGAGCCTGACCAGATGCTGCCGGTTCCATTGGAACCCAAGCCTGCTGCAGCATGAGTCAGCAGGGGGAGGTACCCCAGGTCATGACGGAACCAGGCGGACTCATCTGGCACGGCGCTGCCAGGATGCGCGGCCGACGTGTCGCCGTTTCCGATGCCGGAGATGCCTCAACTACCCCTTCCAGGATGATGTCGCGCGATCCCTCCAGTCTCTTTCGTTCGGATCCCGGCGGAGCATGACCTCGATGCCGCACTTTCCCACACTCGCCCTTATCGACCAGGCGCTCGGCAAGCCGTCCCATCCGTTCGGCTCGTCCCTCGACGGGGCCGCCCTCGAATGCGAGGCCCAGATTCTGGCGGCCGACTACTGGAGTGACACAGTCTGGGTCACCGGTATCGTTTCTGGGGCGGCGCTGCAACGGGTTTGCAACGAGCTTGAGCGACGCCGTGCCGCCCTAGAGGCGGCGCGCCGGGAACGGATCGACGTCAAGCTAGTTGTCATCGGACCTGACCCCGACGCTTCCCTAGCTCCTAGTCTTGAAACCATGGAGCCCAACTGGCCGCTGTCCCAAGTAGGATGATTCAGGGCCTATTGCCGCTGGTTAGAGGTCGGTTGCGAAACCCGCGGGCCGAGTGGCCCGCGGGTTCGCCGTTGCGTGCTGACCGGACCCTGCCTGGTGCACTCCCCACCTCAGACCATGGTTCGGGCATTGCCATTCACTAAAATTGAGCAACCGGGTGCGGTTCGTTCGCTGGGAGGCCTAATCACGCGATCGGGTTTCGCACCCAGGAGGATGTCTGTGCCACCTGACTCACGTGCTCCTGTTCGTGCGGGTGAAAGGGGCTACGAAGCAGGTCAACGTTCTGCGCGCCGCCGTCGGAATCTGAATTGAGCCGCCGCTTGGGTCGTCTTTCCCGGCGAGTTCCAATCGTTGGAGGATCGAACGACCTCCAATTCCCTGTTTCTACGGCATAGATGTTGCGGGAAGCAGCCGCCATGGTGAGGCCACGTTCTGAGGGAAGGGGGACGGTGCCTATCGCTGATTCCGTGTCGGGGTGGTGCTCAGCGCCCCGTTCCATGAGCACGTTAGGGAAGGGATTACAACAGCCATGCGACAGTTAACTTTCGCCTTCGTGGCCGCTTTGGCGTTGACGCTCGGCGTCGTTGGGGTAGCAGGTGCGGAGACGGACTTGGGGAACGACGGGGTCGACATGAACTGCGCCGACTTCCCCGAGTTGAACGCCGCGCAGGGCTACTTCGAGAGCGACGGTGGCAGCGCGGACCGGAACGTCGACAACCTAGACTTCGACGGCGACGGCAATGCCTGTGAGCCCGGTGACGAGAGGGTTCTGGCCGGGCGTGACGACGACCAGACAGGTGATGAGGACGACGAGGAGGACACCGACGACACCGGAACCCTGCCTAGCACGGGCGCCGGCGCAACGGCGGGACAGGCAGCCAACGGTCTTGTTCTGGCTCTGCTCGGTGCCTCCGTTGCCTGTGGGGCGGCCGCGATCGGGCGGAAGCGGCAGGCCTAGCAGCTTCATGGTGCCCAGGTCGGACTGGCTGAGGGCGTGGATCCGTATGGGTCGGCTGTTCGAACCGAAGGTGCGCTAGAGACCCGGTCGCCACGGAGCGGGTGGACACAGCGCGAGTCCTTTCAGCTGTCTGGTGACATTGCACAACAGGAAGGCCGGGTGCATATAGCACCCCGCCTACCTAGTACATGACCACCACCACCAGGGATTAGGGAGCGGCTAGGCTACACTGAGGAGCCTATTATCGTTGTACACCGGCCGCTAAGGC
>JAUJMG010000224.1:3802-6730 GCA_030446955.1 Thermomicrobiales bacterium | reverse complement strand
CCCTAGAGGAGGCGGAGATCCGTGGGGTTAGTCAAGCCCATGCGAGGCGAGGCCGCCGATGCGTCTTGACCGGCGGCCTCGTGATCATCGTGCCTTGCTTGCGGACCGTGAGGACTAGGAATACGGGGCGACAGCGAGCGCCATGCCGTCGAGGACGTTCCACATCCACATGAAGTCGCCCCAGGCGTAGGATGTGTAGTCGCCGGACGCCGGGTCCGAGACGTAGACGCCCCAGTCGTCGTAGCCATACGCGACGACCACGTGCATCCCAGCCGCCAGCTTGTAGGGCGTTCCGTCCTCAGTGGACTCGTAGTAGCCGGTGTCGCCCCAGAAGCCGAGCCAGACCAGCGTCGGCATGCCCCAGTCCAGCCGCGCGATCAACTCAGATCGGTCGCCCTGCGCGTAGAACGTCTCCCCGTAGAAGCCAAACTCATCGAGCGCGGGTACCAACGCCTCAGGGTAGACGCCGTAGTCCGTCGTGTTGCCCCACCAGCCATAGATGTCGCCACGGTAGCCCCAATGGGGGTTGTCCGACCAGCCGACCCGGTGATCGAACTCCCACTCGGAGACGGCGTACCCGAAGGCACCGGTCGCGATGGTTAACGCGGCGTACTCGCAGCTCAGGTTGCGCTGTTGGGCGTAGGCAGGCACGTCAAGGAAGGTGCCGCTCGCCTCGTGAGCTTCAACTGTCGGCGCCGCGGTTGCGATCAACAACGCCATCACCATCAGGAAACCGATGAGTCCCCGTCGCATCGCTTGCCTCCTCGCTTGCCCCTCGCCCCTTGCCCAGCCGCAGATGGCCGTGCACCCCCCCAGGCGCCCAATCATCATCATATCCTGGAAACCACGTGTAAAGGCAGGTCTGCCTCTCTGTCAATGACCTTACGACGCCGGCCCGGGCTGGAATGTAGCCTGCTGGCCCACCTGTCGGTGCGCGGGGCACTGCGGTGCCACACCGGACCCTTCGGAAAGCGGTGGGCGGAAACGTCGGAGGGATCGGCCGGAAAAGCGTCATTCATGCCCAATCGGGCCTTGCTGGGAGTGTGCAGCGGGGGCTACCCCGGCCCCCGCTTACGGTTCTCTGTTACTCTTTGATTCGACGCTTTCCGTCGCCTTCTCGTCCATCCACCGAATAGTTGAGCATCACCGGCGCACGCTGTCGTGCGACCGGACGGTTTGCCCGAGGAGATGGGGATCTGCTCATGGCTCGACCCGTTAGCCAAACCGACCGTAGGATCATTCGGCTCCTACAGCGCAATGCGCGCGCGTCATATGCCGTACTGAGTCGTGAAACCGGTATTCCGGAGTCAACGGTCCGCCGCCGCATGGACCGGCTGATCCGGCTGGGCGTGATTGAGTTCGCCATGCTTGCCGAGCCATCCAAGCTGGGCTACGAGCTGCGCGCGATGATCGGCCTGAACGTGGAGCTGCGCCGCCTAGAGGAGATCGCCGAGACGCTCCGGGGCATGAACGAGGTGACCTTCGCCGCGTTTCTAACCGGCAACTTCGATGTCATGGTTCAGGTCGTCGTGCGGTCCCAGGAAGCATTGGTGGAGTTTCTCACCCAGCGCATCGCCCCGATTGAAGGGATTCGCTCGACCGAGACATTTGTGATGCCCTACATCATCAAACCGACGACGTCCTGGGTCTTGCCGGACGTTGAGACCGGTGAGCCGGCCAGCAATGGGATTGATGGCGATGATCTCGCCAACGAGCCTGACGATCTGGCGACGTCCGTGGAGGCGATCTCCGCCGCCCCGGTCGGAAGGGGGCGTCGTGGCCGCCCGCGCCGCGCTGAATCGGAGACGGCGGCCCGTTAGGCGACGCGGATCCTCAGGGGTAGCTTCCTCCGCTGCGATCGTCCATAGCGAGCACCACAGAAGAGGACGGGTCCTGGCTGAAGCCATCCTCTTCACCGAAGAATCGGCGCCGGGCAGCTTCGTCGGCAACGAGTCCCTCGGGGCCGGTGGCAAAAATGGTGGCAAATCCGCCCGCTGTTGGATCCTGCTCCCGCGCGCTCGCAACGCGCTCGCGCCTTGCGTCCGCCTCCGGTCCCGTCTCGGTGATGAGCCGAGCCGCCCACCGGGCGTGGGTGCGGAGCACGTCGAAGGAGGCGGCGCGGTAGGTCGCGTACTGCATGAGGGCGAGAGACCAGTCACTTTCGGTCAGCAGCAGATCACTCAACACCCGCACGTCGTGGAAGACGATGGAGAGCCCTTGTCCCTGGCTTGGGTCGTTCGCCCCGGCGGCGTCGCCGATCAGGACGATGTCGTCACCCGCGACCTTGCTGGACCAGATATCGGCGTTTGGGAAAAATGCAGTCGGCCCGGCGGGCACGGCACGGTCCAGCGATCCCTCGGGCAAGAGCGCCGCGCAGGCACGGACGAATGCTTCGGCTCCGCGCGGCCCGCGGAATCCCGCCGCCGTATCGAGGTCGCAGACGATGTAGGCCCGGGCACGCCCGGCCCCCTGTGGAAACACGACGACCATGCGGCCAGGGATAATCACTTGATGGGCCGCTCCCTCATCCAGGACCACGCCGTCCAAAAGGCTGCCGCCGATCGCGTGATGGACTGGATCCCGCTCCGCATGTCCATTGAGCCATCGTCGCGCCATCGACCGCGACCCGTCGGCCCCGACGAGGAGGCGGGCTTGGACCGTGATCGTCGTGCCGGCGGACTGCACCTCTAACTCAGGACGACCAGCACGGGTATAGGCGCTGACCCGGGCTGGTCGGATCACAAACGCACCGTGTGCGGCGGCGTGACCGAGCATGGTCTCCTGGAGGGCGGGGTGGGACACTGTCCACTCTGCAAATCCACCCGGCGTGTCGTCGGCCCACCGATAGGGCGGCACCGGGGAGCGATCCTCGTAGCGCTGCCAGACCGGCAACTCCCGGGCGCCCGCCTCCTGGAGGACGGGAAGCAC
>JAUJMG010000224.1:0-3702 GCA_030446955.1 Thermomicrobiales bacterium | reverse complement strand
TGACAGGATGTGCGTTGTCTTGGTCCTCGGCCTATCCGTTGGACTGGCCAATGATGTAGGTCACCACCACCAACAAGAACGTCAACCCCGTGGCTAGGGCCCCGGTAAGGTGACGAGAACGTGGTGTATCCCGGGTACCGGCGTAGCCGTGCTCCATCCCGACCGTGACCAGCGCCAGCAGCGCGAACGCGTAATGGCTGCCGGCGTTCCGATAGCCGCTTCCGAGTAGCGAGAAACCGAGCACGTACTGGAGGAGCAACAACCCGGCTGCCGCGAACGAGAGCTGCCGGACCCAGCTAAATGATCGGCCGTTTACGCCGAGCAGATGAATGACCGTCAGCACCAGATAGGCGAGCACCACGAGTGTGCCGACCGTGCTATGGATCGCGTCCATGCCTCTTTCCTATCCCTCCATCACTCGATGCGGCGAGCCTTCTGTCTCACCAATGGCTTCACATTTGACTCGCACGAACGTGGCCCTGCAACTCGAAAGCGGCGGGTTCCCGGTACGGATGCCCGAGCAGGTGATTCGTAATGATGGCCGGAGCGAGTTCGGACGGGGCTTGAGCTACACCGGGCCCAGATTCGAATCTAGGAGACAGGCCACAGCCACGAGTCGGTGGCGCGGAGCCTCGTTTGAGCCGTGTGGAGGAACCGCGCTTGTATACTGCGCCGATCTATCGCGGTGTTTACCGGACACCCGAACGCTCGATCGACGATGACGCCGAGATTTCATGTTGGCGGAGAGGCAGGGACAGCGATGGCCCAGACTGACGAGACGCGAGCGAACTCCATCGAGCAGACGATTGAAGCGCTCTCAAGGGAGGATCGCACCTTTCCGCCGCCGCCCGCATTCGTGGAGCGGGCGGTCGTCTCTGACTCAAGCATCTACGAGCGCGCGGCTGCGGATCTGGAAGGGTTCTGGGCGGAGGAGGCGGCGAAGCTGTCCTGGTTCAAGCCGTGGGATCGGATTCTCGCCTGGGAGCCACCCTTTGCCCGTTGGTTCGAGGGTGGGCAGCTCAACGTCTCTGTCAACTGCCTGGACCGGCACGTAGAGGCGGGACGGGGAGACAAGGTAGCGTATTACTGGGAAGGCGAGCCAGGCGATCGCAAGGCGATTACCTATGCGGATCTGCTGAGGGAGGTCGGCAAATGCGCTAACGCCTTCAAGGAGCTTGGTGTCGGGCGCGGCGACCGCGTGGCGATCTATATGCCGATGATCCCCGAGTTGCCGATCGCGATGCTGGCTTGCGCACGCATCGGGGCGCCCCACACGGTCGTTTTCGGCGGCTTCTCGGCCGAGTCGCTTCGGGATCGGGTCAACGACGCTCAAGCGAAGCTGATCGTTACCGCTGACGGGGGTTACCGGCGCGGCAAGCCTTCCGGGCTAAAGATCAACGTCGACGCGGCGATTGCTGGCGACCAGACCCCGAGTGTCGAGAACGTCCTGGTGGCGCGTCGGACGAATCAGGACGTGACCATGGAGGCTGGCCGCGATATCTGGTGGCACGATCTGGTGGAGGGGCAGGATCCGATCTGCGAGCCGGAGCGGATGGAGAGCGAGGACATGCTCTATCTGCTCTACACCTCCGGCACCACGGCGAAGCCGAAGGGCATCGTCCACACCACCGCCGGCTATCTGCTCGGTTGCGCCGTCACCCACCGCTACGTCTTTGACCTCCATGATGATGACGTCTACTGGTGCGCCGCCGACCTCGGCTGGGTCACCGGCCACTCCTACATCCTCTATGGGCCGCTGGCGAACGGCGCCACCGGGGTCATGTATGAGGGAACTCCAGATCACCCGGCGCCCGATCGGTGGTGGGACATCGTCGAGCGGTACAAGGTCTCCATCTTCTACACGGCACCGACCGCGATCCGAGCCCACATGAAGTGGGGCCCGGAGCATGCGGCGAAGCACGACCTCTCCTCGCTTCGCCTCCTCGGGAGCGTCGGGGAACCGATTAACCCGGAAGCGTGGATGTGGTACCACCGCCATATCGGCAGTGAGCGGTGCCCAATTGTGGACACGTGGTGGCAGACCGAGACCGGCGCGATCATGATCGCCCCGCTGCCCAGCTTGACCACGACCAAGCCCGGTTCCGCCACCGTGCCCTTCCCCGGCGTCGATGCCGACGTGGTCGATGCGGAGGGCAACTCCGTGCCGCTTGGCGGGGGCGGGTATCTGGTCCTCAACAAGCCGTGGCCCTCCATGCTGCGCGGAATCTACGGCGATCCGGAGCGCTACCGAGAGACCTACTGGAGCCGATATCCCGGACGCTATTTCCCCGGCGACGGCGCTAAGCGGGACCAGGACGGCTACTACTGGCTGCTCGGCCGGGTCGATGACGTGATGAACGTCTCCGGTCATCGCCTCAGCACCACGGAGATCGAGAGCGCCTTGGTTTCTCACGAGAGCGTAGCCGAGGCTGCTGTGGTCGGCACCCCAGACAACCTGACAGGCGAGGCGATCTCAGCCTTCGTGATTCTGAAACTCGGGACAGACGCGAGTCCCACCTTTGGAGAGGAGTTGCGCCAGCACGTCGCGGCAAAGATTGGCCCCATCGCCAAGCCCAAGACGCTGATGTTCACGCCCGATCTGCCGAAGACGCGCTCCGGCAAGATTATGCGCCGCCTCCTACGCGACATCGCCGCGGGCCGAACCCTTGGTGACACCACCACCCTCGCCGATGCAGGCGTGGTGGAGGCGATCCGGGAGGCTTCGCGATCCGGTAAGGACGAGGAGTAAGGCACTCCCGCAGACCATCCGTGCCGTCACTCCGCGTGGCGCCGAGTCAGGCTCGAGCGCCGCGTGGCAGAGACGGCTGGAAAAGAGTTCGCTCAATTCCGGGCAGCGTGCATCTCGCAATCTCGACGACCGTTTCCTGATCGCGGTGAGGGATCAGCGCTTGCCACGAGGTGACGCACCATGCCCGATGCGGGGCACGCCCCGTGCTTCCTGAAAATCCCGACTGCTGTGATGAAGATGATTGAGGGGTCAGAGGAAGAACGGGCATGACGATAGGCGACGATCGTGTTCTGGAGTCACGCCCTCAACTGGCTCGGATTCCGCTACCCGCTCATCCAGCGGCTCGTCCACCCGCCCCCCTTGAAGCTGATCGAGGACGGTCGCCTGCTGCGGCGCAACATGCGGCGAGAACTGGTGACGGAGGACGAGATCCTGGGCCAAGTCCGGCTCCAGGGCAACAACGATCTCTCACAGGTGGAGGAGGCGTTCATGGAGGGCGACGGGCGCATCAGCGTCGTGGCTCGGAGCGGAAGGAACAATGGAAACACAGATCGGCTTGCGGTATGAGATCGACACGCCTCTGTAGAGCGTGAAGCACCGCCGCATGGTTGACCGACCCCCAAGGCAGGAGGACGCTGCCGCATGACCCTCAACACACCGTCGTTGGACACGCTCATCATGGGCGCACGGATCGTCGACGGGACCGGCAACCCGTGGTTCTACGGCGACGTCGCCATTGCGGGTGATCGGATCGCCGCGGTCACCCCACCGGAGCGAATCAACCGTGAGGCGGTAGGTGAGGTGGTGGACGCGACCGGCCTGGTTGTCTGCCCCGGCTTCATCGACATCCAGTCCCACTCGATCGTGCCGTTCCTGACCGACCGGAGGTCCCTCTCCAAAGTGACCCAGGGCGTGACGACGGAGATCATGGGCGAGGACTGGACGCCAGCGCC
>JAUJMG010000223.1 GCA_030446955.1 Thermomicrobiales bacterium | reverse complement strand
ATGCAGCGATCTCACTGCGCCGTAGCGCCCCGGCGAAGCCGATGAGCAGGAGCGCCCGGTCCCGGGTGCCGGCCAGGCCAGGCGGGGCCATCTCCAGCATGCGACGCAGGACGGCCACGGTGATCGGCGCCGCCTGGTCGACGGCGGTGCCGTGCACCCGCCGGATGCCGGCCGAGACCGCCTTGACCCGCGCCGAGCCGGTCGGGCTGGGATGGCCGGCGGCCCGGTGCGCCTGGCTGATCGACGACAGCCGCCGAGCGATGGTGCTGGCCTTGGCCACCTCGGCCAGCTCCACCAGGTACAGCGCCACGGTCTCGGGGCTGGCGGGCAGGGCCTGGAGGCCTCGGTGGTCGGCCCAGGCGCTGAACTCGGCCAGGTCCGAGCGGTAGGCTCGCAGGGTGGCCTCGGCCTTGGCGGCGTCGACGTAGCGGCCGGCCTGTTCGGCCAGCTGCTCGAGGCGGGCCAGGGCGAGCGGGTCGGAGGTAGCGGCCAGGCCCTCCTCGGGGCCGTCATCCGGCTCTCTGACGCGCGATATCCACCGATTACCGCGCGTCAACCAGAACGAGGGGGGCCGCGGGCTGTTGATTGAGGAGCCCTCGCGGCCGGCCAGCGGTGGAGCGGGAGGCCCTCGGGTTGGTTCCAGTCGAACGTTCCGTGCCTGCAGGGTGCCGGCAGTGGATCATGGTCCGATGGAGCACTTTACAGTCGAAGGCCACTGGTGGCTGCCCCCGGACCCTCACCGCCGAGTTGCGGGAACGTTGAGCTTCAGCACAGATGGCCTGAAGCTCGTCGTGTACGACGCCCTTCGAAAGTTCAATGCACCCGAAGTTCAGGTGCTCAAGGTCGGCCGGCCCGAGTGGCAAGTGGAGCCGATCGTGCACGGACGGACACGGGATGGCCGAGAATTCACACTGTTGGAGGTCGGCGGCGCAAACCTGGCCGGTCCCTTCAAGGTCGTTGAGCGAGTGTACCGGCCGGAACTGGCCCTGGCGGGCTCTCACACCGCAGCGGACCGTTTCACCGCGGCCTGGTGCACCTTCGACTACTTGGACGCATGGGCCGACCCTCCCTCCATAACCGCTGATGGGGCCGCTCGGGACTCGGTCGAGGTGCGACTCGGTTCGGTGGATCTTGCCCACGTCGATCTGAGTGGCACCTCCGTTCGTCTTGTCTCTGGCGTCAAAGGGACGGCCGGAGGTGATCGGGTCGAGCTGACCCGGTCGACGTCCTTCGCCGTCGAGAGCAGTCAGGACCGATCGAGCAAGGCTCTCGTCAATGATTACATACGACCGCTACAAGACCTCGTGATGATCTGCCTCGGTCGTTCTGTCCGGCTCACGTCGTTGCGCCTCGTTCCAGCGGACCTCGCCGACCCGAGAGAGGGAAGTGGGGAGGCGTACTTCCCAGCGGTACAACCCGCCCCGGCCCAGCAGCCAATGTTCGGAGACGTCGAGAACTACTCGGCGCCGACGATCCTCTCCCTACGGCACAGCCCCATCGACCTGGAACAGATACTGGTCAGATGGTTCGAGAGTTGGGAGTCTCGGCGGGAGGTGCTCGCCCTTGTCCTGAGCCCGCTCTACGCCCCCTTCATCTACAGCGAGCACGGCTTCGGGTCGACGTTCCAGGGCGCCGAGGGTCTCCATGATCTCGTGCTATCGGGGCGGGACGTTGTCAAGGCGGAGCATCGTCAGCGTGTGTCCGCGGTCGTGGAGGCGATGGAAATGGCGAATCTCGATGCGGCGACCATCACCTGGGCCTCCAACGTCCTCGCCTCCAGAAACGACAAACCTTTGAGCCGAAAGGTTGAGGATCTGCTCAAGAGCACGGGCGTCGTCGGAGAAGCGGTCCTACGAGCAGACCCGTCGTTCGGCCCAACGACGGCCCGAGCGCGTACCGGGGTGTCACACCCTGGGGCGGAGAAGCATCTCGATTCGGTTGGGAGGTACTGGTACGGCCAGATTCTGCGCTGGGTCGTACGAACGCGCATTCTTATGGACCTGGTTGACGACCCCGAGGAGATCCAGCGGCGGGTCGTCGAGCGGACGCCCTTCCAGCATGCTCTGAAAGAGATCGAGAATGGTTGATCAGCGCTCCAACGGGCCGAGTTCGGCAGCCAGCGCGCCGCATTAACTGGCGGCCAGACTAGTACGGCTTTCGGACGAAAACCGCCGCACAGATCGCCGTAGCACTCCTGAGAGGTGGGCTAGGGCCATTGGGTGCCGACGATGCCAGTGACTGGAGCCCCCCATTCGACACCGGCGCGCCGACACGAGCAGGTCTCGGGCGATCAGGGATTGTCCCCGCCCCCGGGGGCCACTCCGCCACAGCCAGCTTGCGGCTCGCTGCCGGTCAGCACGTCCGGACCAGGCACCCAGATTGCATTAGGGGCTGGCGGTGATCGCGTACTCGGCAGCGCAGGACTCAACACAGCGGGGGCTGAGACGGGAACGGTGCTCCAGGGGAAACGCCCCTACAACTCTAGAACTCTAGCTCCTTCACCAGCTGCCGTAACGACCAGCTCGGGTCCTCCCGCAGGACGTCAGCGACCTCTCTGGCGGCACCGACGTCGGCTTTGGTCAGCACGGGCAATTGGCTTGCCAGGGCAGCCCTCACGGGGAAGTCGGTGTCACGGGCGAGAGTCCGCCCGAGCTCGGGCGCCTCCTCCGGTCGATGCGCCCAAAGCACAGCCCCGAGTTGACGGACGACCGGGTTAGAGAACCGAGCCAGCATTTTGAGGTCAACTGTCACGTGCTGGTGAGGGACGCGCCACAGCGCTTCTGCAGCCCCGGCGACACCAGGCTCCGACGTGCCGACGAGGAGCGGCGCGGCCGTAGCGACGATGCAGTCCCACTGGTCGGCGCGTTGGGCCAGTACGGAGGCGGTCACCAAGGCGTTGGGGATGAGCGACCCGAACCAGAGGTTGACGTGCACGGTGCTGAGAGGATGGAGCCCCCCGCGCAGCCACTGATCTAGCTTGTGTGGTGGTCCCGGGTCCTCAACGATCGCCATGCAACGCGTGAAGAACTCATCCCTTACCGCTGCGGGCAGGGCCCGGGCCAGATTGAGGAGCGCAGCGATCGCTTCGCTGCGGTTGGCCTCCGGTCGGTGCCGATCCTCAGCCAGGGTGAGAAGGTGGCGGGCGAACTCCACTCGGGGCGTCTCGTCGAGAACCCGAGCGAGGTAGGCGCTGTGTGGGACGTCAGATCCGAAGGAGAAGTGCCCTGGTGGTTCGGGAGGGCGAGACAGGACCCGCTTCGCCGCCGCCGCCGCCTCAGATACGAGCCGAGGATGAGACAAGCCCAAGTCGAGCAGGAGGTCGAGCGAAGCCCTATTGCCGGCGTCGGCGAGGCGTTCCAAGTGGGGAGCCACGGCATCGACCTCCTCCTTCAAACCGGCAGCCGCTCTCCTGGCTGAGGTGGCGGCAACATGCTCGCCCTGCTCGAGCAGGGCGAGCAGGTGCTCTCGCGCCTGGGTTCGAAGGCCGGGTTGGGCGTCGTGGATGGCGCAGACGATTCTGACGTGCTCATCATCGTGGTAGTGGTATTTGCCGGGATCACGTTCGACGTAGGGCCTCAGTCCAGCCAGCGCAAGCTTCGCCTGCAGCGGCGTGAGGCGCCCAGCGACGGCGGCGATCGCCTTCCAGGCGTTCAGCGATACGTGGGGTCCCAGGACCCCCTGCCCGGTGAACTCGGTGGAGGCGAGGGCCAGGTCAACGAGGCGCTCCAAGTCGATGTCTGGGACGAGGTCGCCTTGGAGCGAGACGGCACAGAGGGCCGCAGCGCGCTGCCAGGGCGCCGATGCCTGGAGATGGTCGCCGACGTCCAGGTACCGGTCACGAGGGAGTAACCCCTTCAGCTCATCGACCTTCCCCCCGGCGATAGCGTGGGCCACCGCCACCATTGGGTCGACTTCGCTGAAGGCTCTCGTTAGCGACGTGTGGCAGTTGAGCTCCGCCTCGAGGTGGCCCGTGGTCACGTGGTCGCGAAGGCCGGTTCGCAGGTGGCGGACCGCATCCGGCAGTCTCTGGTTCGCCAGGGCGACCAGACCAGCGTCGAGGGGATCTCGACGGCGCTCGAAAAAAGAACCGGTGCCCGTGGCTTCGACCCTCGCCGCCAGCCCGGGGCTTTGGAACCACTCCTCGGACAGCGACGCTGCGTACACCCCCTGAACCCGCGCCAGAGAGCGCACCGCTTGGCCCGCCTCTCGTGGGAGCTGTGCGGTGCAGGCCTGCTTGATGGCTTCTCGGTAGGCGTCGTCGGCCTCGTCAGGCTGGCCGTGCCATGCGTGGTGCCGGCCGAGCCGTGCGAACACCAAGGTGGCCAGTCGGGGAGCGAGCTCGCCACGCCGGGCATGACGGGCTAGTTCATTGGTCTCCCCCGTGGCGTCGACGAGGCAAAGCCGAGCGCGCACGGCCACTTCGTCGTCCGGTCCGTCCGACGACCGGCGGGAGACGACCTGACGCAGGAACTCGCCGAGCTGGCCATCAAGGAACCCGAGTTGCCCGAAGGCCACCGCCGTTTCCGCTACCCACAGCACGAGGCGGTCCGAAGACGGATGGCCTACGCCCACCAGCTCGCGGAGCGGTGGGACGAACTGCCCCAAGTCTTCGTCGACGCCCCCGTACCACTGGTCGATCAGGTCGATCAGCCGGATGAACGACGCGGTTCCGCCCAAGTCACGAGCGTCCGCGAGCTCCCGTAGCCCCTGCAGGGTTTCGTGGTCGATGAATCGGCCTCCCGCCTCCACGCTTTGCCACACCATGCCCTCCAGGAGGCCCGCCGCCGCCTCCGGCCTTCCTGCGGCCACGAGAAGTTGGGTCGTGCGCCGCCGCATGCCGTCAGCCAGCGCCGAGAAGCCGGCGTCAGCGAGGTCCTCCGTGACATACGACAACCGGTCAGCGGCGGCGCCAGGGTCATCGGCGGCAAGGCGAGCGGCTTCCTCAACGACAACGTTGAGGCCGCGAGCCCGAAGGGGTCCCCGCAACAGTTCATCGGCTAGCTCATGGGTGTGAGCGGGGTGCGTCTTACCATCGCCCGCCCCTTGCATCGCCGCCACCCGGCGGTCCACCCGAGCGACGCTGTCGAGCATGGCTTCTCGGTCGGACTCGCCCCGGCCTTCTGCTAACACATCCCAGAGGGGCTTGAGGCTGATTGCTCCTCGACCGGCCCTCACCACCGCCGCTTCGAGTTCATGGTAGAAGGCATCGACGAAGTCCTCGGCCAGCACGGCCGGATGGAGCCCCATGGCCTGGGCCTGGGTCGTTCCGTTGCCGTCCGCCTCGGTCTGTTCCAGCACGCTGAAGCGGGTCTTTACCCCAGCGTGAAGGCGCGCCCAGAGCGAACTGGGCTCGTCGGCAAGGGGGATGGAGTCACCACCCGACCACAGCAGCTCGGCCAGTGCGGACTCCATGACTTCGAGCTGCTCCTCGCCAAGATCGTTCTGTTGGCGGGCAACAGCACAGCGAAGTGCCCGGCGGGCGGAGTCGTCGAGCGCTGAGCGATTCCGTTCCTCGCCGACAACGCTGCGGACAGCTGACGCAGCCGCGCCCAGGACCTGCTTAACGAGCCAGCCTGAGAACAGCTCAGCCATAGGTGGCGAGCGTATCGGTGACCGGTGTGAGCCCATATTCGCAGACCGGAATGCACCGGGCGAGCCGGAACGTTCCCTGCCCTCGCGGCCTCACCAGGGTTTGAAAAGATCCTGGGCGTAAGCAACGCTCGGTGTGATGAGTGACAACGAGCCGACGGAGGCTCATGAAGCGGCTGCGGACGAGTGCATCGGATTAGTAGTTGGACATCTGGAAAGGATGACGGCTATTCGCGTGCCGGCGGAGATGCGCGCGCCGACGTTGCTTGGCTACGGCTGGTGGCTGCGAGTCGTGAGAACTGCCGACGCTGTCCGAACCCTCCGCCGGTCAAGTTTCGGGCACGAGGCCGGCGCGCTCGTCCGCACGGCCCTCCATCATGCCGCTGCGATCTGCTGGCTCGTGAACGCACCGGATGAGGTACTCGAAGCGGTGAGATACGAGGACGAGCGCCGGAAACACAGCCTGGCCAAGGGAGCGCGCGACCGAGGGTGGGACGTAGGAGAAGACGACTTTCCGAAGCCTGAGCACAAGCCAGCGGGCATGGTGTACCTGTCTGACTTCGAAAAGCTCTGCGATGACCTCCAACTGCGCAATCTCTACATCCCTTATCGCGTTGAGTCTGGGTACTTCCACCCTTCAGCTCAGAGTGCAGAGGTGTACATGGAGGAAGAGGTGGACGGCGCGATCTCCTTGAGGACAGCCGCCCGCACGTCCGGCGTCGACCTTAGAGGAACGGCCGTCTCCGTCGGCCTAGCCACCAGTGCTTTCTCGGAGCTCATTGACAGTGGCGATCTTCGACACGTGGTGGACGAGTTAGCGCACCGCCTCGACGTCGAGTTCTCAATTCCTGTCCTTCGCGGGTAGTCCGTGGCTCGCCCTCGATGGTCTGCGCTGGGGTCCTGGCGAAGACGGGGCCAGGATCGATCACGAGTTGGTCGCGGTCGTTACGCGTTGCCCGTGTCGGTTGCTCGTTCCCTCACCCGTTGGCCGACGGCGCGCCAGCTTCCCGGGACTGTGTGAGGACGAGCGCAAGATACTGTGAGGAGTGTGCCGATCCTCCCGGTCGCGTTCGCAGGTGGGGACGAAGGCCCGTGGCGCGTTCGGAGCGTTTCGGCGGTCGTGGGCGCGCCCCTTCCCCCGG
>JAUJMG010000222.1 GCA_030446955.1 Thermomicrobiales bacterium | reverse complement strand
AGCGACCGGCTGTCGGCCTTTGATGTGGTGCTCCCGACGCCGATTCCAGGCAAGGGCGTCGTGCTCACCCAGCTTTCGCGCTTCTGGTTCGAGTTGACCCGCGGCCTCATCCCCAACCACCTCATTTCCGCGGACGTGGAGACCTATCCGGCCGAGCTTCTGCCTCACGCGGGGGCGCTGGCGGGGCGCTCGATGATCGTTCACAAGGCGGAGCGGATCGATATCGAGTGCGTGGTCCGCGGTTACCTCGCAGGGTCCGCTTGGGAGGAGTACCGCCGATCCGGTCAGGTTGCAGGCGAAGCTCTTCCGGACGGAATGCGTTCGGGGGATCGGCTCCCCGTACCGATTTTTACCCCTGCCGCAAAAAATGATGAGGGCCACGACGTCAATATCACGCTTGCAGACCTGCGGGCTCTGGTTGGACCGGCGTTGGCTTCACGGTTGGAGGAGGTAAGCCGCGACATCTTCAACGTCGCGTCCGACTTAGCGCTGGAGCGAGGCATCATCCTCGCCGACACGAAATTCGAGTTTGGAGTCGTTGACGGAAATCTGGTCCTGATCGACGAGCTGCTCACGCCCGACAGCTCGCGGTTCTGGGATGCGATGTCCTACAAGCCAGGCATGGATCCGCCGAGCTTTGACAAACAGTTTGTGCGCGACTGGTTAGTGGCGAGCGGGTGGGACCGGCACCCGCCGGGTCCAGAATTGCCCCAAGACATCGTGGAGGGGACCCGCAGACGATATTTGGAGGCGTACGAGCGACTCACCGGCTCGCCGTTGCCCTCGGAGGTGATGGACTGTTGACCAAGATATTGGACATGGGGTCGCCGGGCGCTGTTGGTTCTGGCGCTCGTCGCTGGTTGGCAGACGTGGTCGTCACGCCGAAGCCCGGGGTGAATGACCCGGAAGGGGAGACGATTCGGGGCGGACTCCGCTCCCTCGGATTTGGTGTGGACGAGGTGCGGGCAGGGCGCTTCATCCGGCTGGTCGTGGCAGCGTCTGACCTCGCCGAGGCCGAGCGTTCCGTCACCTCCATGTGCGAGCAGTTGCTCGCGAACCCGGTCATCCAGACCTACTCAATCACGATTGTGGAAGACGAGAGGGCCGGGACTGGCCCCACGGGCGGTTAGTGATGAGCGGCTGGGTTGCAGTCCTTTCCTTCCCTGGCAGCAACGGGGATCGGGACGCCCTCTCCGCCTTTCGGGATGATGTTGGGGTGGAAGCGCGGCTGGTCGATCACCGGGAAACGGCATTGGAAGGGGCTTCCGCTGTAGTACTGCCCGGGGGGTTTTCCTACGGGGACCACCTTCGTTGCGGGGCGATAGCCCGCTTTGCCCCAGTGATGGCGTCGGTACGCTCCTTCGCCAACCGGGGAGGGCCAGTTTTAGGCATCTGCAACGGGTTCCAGATCCTCACCGAGGCTCACCTGCTCCCGGGCGCGCTGCTGCGGAACCGCACGCTTCAGTTTCACTGCCACTGGACTCACCTCAGGTTTGAGGGCTGCGACAACGCATGGCTGAGCAACATTCAACCAGGCGAGGTGCTTCGCCTTCCGGTTGCCCATGGGGATGGCGCCTTCTTTGCTGATCTTGAGACGCTGGACCGGTTAGAGGCGAACGGGCAGGTGATAGCGCGGTATTGCGACGTGGACGGTCGCCTCTCCCCGACCAGCAACCCGAACGGTTCATCCCGCGCTATCGCGGCCATTTCCAACGAAGACGGCAACGTCCTAGGCCTGATGCCACATCCGGAGCGAGCAACATCTCCGTTGATCGGCGGCGATGACGGCCTGCGGCTTCTACGGTCGGTCCTGGATGTGCTTGCCGTCCCGGTCTAGCCGACGACTCTAGCGGAGGACCAACGAGTGGCGATTGCTCCGGGGCAATGGCGGGAGGTCGCGCTCAGCGACGACGAGTACCGACTCCTTGTGGACGTGCTCGGCCGGGAACCGACACCGCTTGAGTTGGGCATGTTCGGTGCAATGTGGAGCGAGCACTGCGGCTATAAGCACTCCCGTCCGCTGCTCTCCCAGCTTCCAACAGAGGCACAGTGGGTCCTGGAAGGGCCTGGAGAGAACGCCGGTGCCATTGATGTCGGCGATGGCCTCGCCGTCGTCTTTAAGGTGGAGTCTCACAACCACCCGAGCGCGGTTGAACCGTATGAGGGAGCGGCGACCGGCGTTGGCGGCATCGTGCGGGACATTTTTACGATGGGTGCTCGCCCGATCGCGTTGCTCAATAGCCTGCGGTTCGGCCCTCTCGACCTGCCGCGCAATCGGTACCTGCTCGACAACGTCGTCGGCGGGATCGGAGGGTACGGCAACTGTTTGGGTATCCCAACGGTCGGAGGAGAAGTCTTCTTTGACCCGTCGTTCAACGGCAACCCGCTTGTCAACGCGATGTGCATTGGGGTGACAGAGCACGGCGCCTTGATGCGGGCCAGGGCAAGCGGCCCGGGCAACGTGATTATGCTGGTCGGGGCGGACACGGGCAGGGACGGACTTCACGGCGCCACCTTCGCGTCTGTCGATGACCCGACCGCTTCCCACCGGGGCGTGATTCAGGTCGGTAACCCTTTCCTTGAGAAGTTGCTGCTGGAGGCCTGTCTGGAACTGCTCCAAGGCGATGACGTGGTTGCGATGCAGGATTTGGGCGCGGCCGGATTGACCAGCTCTGTCGTTGAGTGCGCGAGCCGGGGAGGGGTCGGCGCGGAGATCGATGTCGCTTTGGTGCCGCGCCGGGAGACGGGCATGAGCGCCTACGAGGTCATGCTGAGCGAGAGCCAGGAGCGGATGCTGCTGGTGGTTCGTCCCGAAGGTGCGGCGAGAGTTCGCTCGGTGGTGGAGCGATGGTCGTTGCACGCGAGTCAGATCGGCCAGGTGACCGACGACGGAGTGGTGCGGGTTCTTGATGGCGGGACGATCGTGGCGGAGGTACCGGCCGGGCTCTTTACCGATTGCTGTCCAACCTACGTCCGAGAGGGCGCTGAAGCTCTTGAAGCCACCGCTCGTCGCAGTCTTGATCTGACGACCATCCCTGATCTGCCGGGGGATGCCGAGGCCGACTCTCAGTCGGTAGCCGGTTGCCTGCTGCATCTCCTCGCATCGCCAAACATCGCAAGTCGCCGCTCCATCTATGAGCGATACGACCACACGATTCTAGCGAACACCGTCGTCGCGCCCGGTGTTGGAGACGCAGCAGTGTTACGCCTGCGAGGGACAGGCCGAGGTATCGCGGCAGCGATCGACTGCAACTCCCGATACTGCGCCCTCGATCCCTACCTCGGGGCGATGCATGCCGTGGCGGAGGCATCCCGGAACCTGGTCTGCGTTGGGGCCAAACCCCTGGCAATCACCAACTGCCTGAACTTTGGCAATCCCGAAAGGCCCTCGGGCTATTTCCAGCTCAGCCAGGCGGTGGCGGGGATGGCTGCAGCCTGTCGCGCACTGGACGTACCCGTAGTGAGCGGCAATGTGAGCCTCTACAACGAAACGGGGGAGATACCCGTCATGCCGACGCCGGCGGTCGGGGCGGTCGGGGTGCTGGAGGATGTCAGGAACCACGCATCGCTTCGTTGGCATGACGGTGACGTGGTGGTCCTTGTTGGCGGAGCGGCCCCATCCCTTGGTGGGTCGGAGTACCTGTCCCGCCGCCATGGCCTCACGGCTGGATCGCCTCCACCTTTGGACCTTGAGCAGGAGCTGTTGGTTCAGAGAACGGTTCAGGGGGCGGTCGAAGCTGGGCTTATCCGGACAGCACATGATTGTGGCCTGGGCGGGCTAGCCGTGGCACTGGCCGAGATGGCGATCGCGTCGGGAATCGGCGTGTCCATCGACATAGACGTGCCGGCTGGTCAAAGTAACAGACGTGACGAGGCTTGGTTCGGCGAGGCACCGGGGCGCATCCTAGTGGCCGGGGCTGAGAAGGATATTCAGACGTTCCTCGCGTTGGTTGAGGGAAAGAGGGTCACGGCCACCCGCTTGGGAACGGCAGGTGGATCACGGTTGGCTGCCCCGGGCTGGATCGATGTTGAGGTGGCTGAACTGGCGGCGGCGCACACCTCCGGCTTGCCCGGGTCGACTCAGTGAACGGACACCAACCCGTGGTAGAATGTGAGTGGTCATAATCTTCGACACTGAGGTGGCTGAGGGCCGTGATGTGGGATGACAAGCCGCGCGAAGAGTGCGGCGTGTTCGGGATCTTCGCCCCTGGAGAGGATGTCGCGCGGCTGACCTTCTTTGGTCTCTATGCGCTCCAGCACCGGGGTCAGGAGAGCGCCGGAATCGCTGCCTCGGACGGCACGCGAATCTCCCTGCGCACCGGTCTCGGTCTCGTCGCTCAGGCCTTTGCGGAAGAAGATCTCCGGGGTCTGAGCGGTGCGTTGGCGGTAGGCCACGCGCGCTATTCCACGTCCGGCTCCAATCGAGCCTGCAATGCCGGCCCAATCCTGGCCCAGAGCGACATTGGGCCGGTCTGCGTCGCGCACAACGGAAATCTGACCAATGCGCTCTCGCTCCGTGATGACCTGGAAGAGCGGGGAGAGGTTTTCCGGAGCTCGACCGACAGCGAGGTTCTCACCAGGCTCATTGCTACGTCACCCGGGGCCGACATCGTCGAGAAGACGCGCCGGGCGATGGGGCGCATGACCGGAGCGTTCAGCCTTGCGATCCTCACCAGGGACCGGTTGCTTGCCGTTCGTGACCCGCTCGGCGTGCGGCCGCTCTGTTTAGGCAGGCTGGGCGAGCACTGGGTCGTGGCGTCCGAGAGCTGCGCGTTGATGACCATCGGCGCGTCATTCGAGCGAGAGGTGGAGCCGGGCGAGATCGTCGAGATTGACGCGAACGGTTGTCGCTCGCACTCCTTCTCGGGCGAACGGCGCGACGCGATGTGCCTCTTTGAGCTGATCTACTTCGCCCGACCCGATAGTCTCATCCACGGCAAACGGCTTCACCTGGTGCGTCAACGGATGGGCGCCCAACTGGCTCAAGAGGCACCCATCGAAGCCGACGTGGTTGTTGGGCTGCCCGACTCAGCTACGCCGGCGGCCATCGGCTACGCCAACGCTTCAGGCATTCCGTATCAGGAAGCCTTGATCAAGAACCGGTACATTGGCCGCACCTTCATCCAACCGGACCAGCGACTGCGGGACACAGGCGTGTCGCTCAAGTTCAACGCGCTGCCCGAGGTCGTCATGGGGAAGCGGGTGGTCCTGGTGGACGACACGATCGTGCGGGGAACGACTAGCCGGCCGATCGTCCAGTTGCTTCGCAGCGCCGGGGCTGCAGAAGTCCACATGCGGGTGCACGCACCGCCGATGATGTGGCCCTGTTATCTCGGCGTTGATTTGGCCAGGCGGGAAGATTTGATCGCTGCTCGGATGTCCGTGCCAGAGGTGGGCCGGTTCATCGGCGCCGATAGCATCGGCTATCTCTCTCTCGATGGTCTCTTGACGGCCATCGACACGCCGAACGCTGGGTTCTGCACGGGCTGCCTCACCGGCACGTATCCGGTGCCGATGCAGCTCGGCATGGACAAGCTGCTGCTGGAGAGGGTGTAAATCCTTCTCAGGCTGCCTACCCGCGGTTGCTTGACGGCGTCTTTTCGGGACTCATAGAATCCGCGTTTGATGCCGCTCGACGGAGGTTGCTGACCGTGTCAGAGTCCCATTCTCAGCCCGCGTCCGGCGCTGAGCCCCCACCCCAGCAAACAGCCCTTCACGACCGTCACGTTGCCCTCGGAGCCAGGATGGTGCCCTTTGCGGGGTGGTCCATGCCAGTGCAGTACGCCGGCATTCTGCAGGAGCATCGGGCGGTCCGGTCAGCAGGCGGCTTGTTCGACCTGGGGCACATGGGCCAGGTCGCGGTGTCCGGGCCGGACGCCGTGCCGTTCCTCCAGGCGATTACGACCAACGATGTTGCGGCACTCCAGCCCGGCCAGGCGCAGTACTCCCTCCTCCCGAATGAGCGGGGCGGCGTGATTGATGACATCATCGTGTACCGGGACCCGGACGGCTCTAAGTTCATGGTGGTGGTCAACGCCTCGAACACCGCCAAGGACGTGTCCTGGATGAAGGAGCGGCGCGCAGAACGGTCTGAGGCTGAAGTCGAGGTTCGGGACATCTCGTCAGAGACGGGGATGGTGGCAATCCAAGGGCCGCTGGCGGAGCGGATTGTCGCGTCCATCTCCGATGATGTGGACCTTGCCTCAATTGCTCCATTCAGTTGGCGCGAGGGAACCGTCGCCGGAGTGAAGGCCCGGATTGCAAGGACAGGCTACACCGGTGAGGACGGGTTCGAGTTCTACGTCTCCAACGAGGACGCTCCAGCACTCTGGGATGGGCTGCTGGCGGCCGGCGCCGAGAGCGGCGTGCAGCCAATTGGACTCGGAGCGCGGGATACTTTGCGCCTCGAGGCACGGATGCCTTTGTATGGGAACGAGCTGGCAGACGACATCGGTCCCCTGGAAGCGGGGCTGGGCTGGGCCGTCAAACTTGATAAAGGCGACTTTGTCGGACGCGAGGCGATCGCGGCGATGAAGGAGTCTGGACCACCGCGACGAACGGTCGGCTTTAAGACGGTGGAGCGGGGAGGGGCCCCCCGGTCGCACTACCCGGTGACGGTTGACGGTCATCCAGTGGGCCACGTCACCAGCGGAGCAGTCTCTCCAACGCTCGGCGAGAATATCGGGCTGGCCCTTGTCGATCGAGAGGTGGCGGGGATTGGCCGCCCGTTGGAGATCATGATTCGTGACCGGCCTGTCCG
>JAUJMG010000221.1 GCA_030446955.1 Thermomicrobiales bacterium | reverse complement strand
CGAAGACAAAGGAGGATGTCTGATAGATCGGCATCGCCCGGGCGCCGGTGGTCGGATCGGGCCGCTGCCCGGCATGCACCGCCAGCGTGTCGAACCCGTAAACGCGATCCTCCTCAGGCGGAAAAGAGGAGTCTGCGCGGTGCCCGTTTTGCCCTGCCGGATCCTGCGGGTGGTTGACCATGGTTAAATTTCCTCGTTCTGCGTGGTCGCGTCGCCGCGGCGTCATCGTTGACGTCAAGTGTGCCTTAACTGCCGCGAGGACTCGGCATTGACGACTCGGGAGGCCGCCGACCCTACCCGCCTCCTACGCTCGACGACGCGAACTCACTCCGGCGCACGCCGTCCGGATCAACATCTGCCAGAAGGGCAAGCTCCTGGGCGGTCGGCGCGGGCGTGACCGGCGTCTCGGACCCAGCCTCGATCCGGAAGCCCGTCGCCGCGACCAGGTCCTCCGACAACACCTGGGGGTGGATGCTCTCCACCTCAAGGCGCCCGTCAACGCTACGGAGCACGCAGAGGGGGGTGACGACCCGATCGACATTGCCGGCGGCGGTGACGAAGTCGAGTTGATCCACGAAGGAACGGCGGTCGTGCTTGGTCCGCCAGAGGATCGTGCGGCGGGCAGAGGGCATCAGGGCCGCGCTGCCGGCGCCTCCGGGGAGACGCACCTTCGGGCGGGCGAAGTCGCCGACCACGCTCAGGTTGATCCGGCCCCCGGCGTCGATCTGGGCACCGCTCAGGAATGCCGTGTCTAGGCGACCCCGGGCGGCGAGGTCGAACAGGTCCGTCAAGGTGACGAGCGAGCGGGTGCCGGCCAACAGCTCCGGGCCAACCGTCGAGGCGGGCAACCTTTCCGGCCGGGGATCGACGCCGCCCGCTATGCCCAGGTAGACGCAGTTGGGCGCGTGGAGGCGCTTGGCGAGAAGGATCGCGACCATTGGCAGAGGAGAGGCGACGCCGTGAAACACGGTCTCGCCGTCGCGGATGAGCCTCGCCAGCACCACCGCCATCATCTCCGCCGGGCCGAACGAAGGCGAGCCTTCCGGTTCCACCGTGCCGGAAATCGACTCGTGGCCACGGCTGGTCATCCGGAAACCCCGGCGGTCTCTGGCATCAGCACGTGGGCTTCCACGAAGCGGGCTAGGGTGTCGGCATCCCGGCTAGCCGTGACGTAGGAGGCCAGGTATTCCTCGTCGTAGTCGTAGAACCCCGCGCAGGAGCAGGGCCAGGCTCCGCCCGGTGCTTCCACCACCGCGGCAACCATGAATCCGGGGATCGCAACGGTCTCCGGCGTCGCCTCAAAGGCCGCCCCGTCGACGATGCGCTCCGCCATGACCACCACCCGCCGGGCGGCCTGCGCCATCAGCACGTCCTCGAACCGAGTCCCGAGGATCCGCGCGTTCCCCTCCGCATCCGCCTCCTGGACGTGGATGATGGTCACATCCGGAATCAGGGCTGGAGCGGTAACGACCTCCACACCCGTGTAGGGATCGGCAATCGACTTGAACCCGCGGGCGGCGAGCACGTCGGAGCCGACCATGCCCGCCACCGGCATGAACGGCACCCCCTGAATCGCGGCCCGCAGCCCCGCAATCACGGTGTAGCAGGCGTGCTCCTTCGCCTCCACGGCACCGTCCTCCACCGCGCGCCGATACCCGGGCGCCATCCCGAACGGCGTCTCGAACCCGACGAACCCGGCCGAGACGGCCCGCGCGACCCCGGTGGCACAAAGCAGATCCACATCGTACGCCCCGGCCGTCTTGACGACCTCCAGCCCCCGCCGCCCCTGCCGCACCAGTTCGTGCACCGCCGCGCACGGCCCCCGGTGCAGCGTGTTCCCCCCGAGCGCCACGACGTCGCCGTCCTTGACCGCGGAGATCGCGTCGGTGAGGGAGGTGAGCTTGGCACGCATGGGGAGCCTCCGTGCGTCGGACCGCGAGTTGGCGGGATGGGCGGCAACGTTTCGGACCACCCAATGATACGGCTCTCACGCTATCATGCTCTGCCAACCAGACAATTTGTGCTGATTGCAGATGAGCCGATCTGACCACTCGGTGGGCCAACCTTCTTGATTCTCTCGGTGTCTTGCCTATGGTCCCTCTTCTCGTCGTGCCGCCTTCAGTCGGGAGGCTCGTCCGCGTGTACCCGCCCGAGGTCTACCGCTCTTATCTGACGCCGCTGCGGTTCCTCCAGCGCAGCGCGGCGGTCTTTCGTCAGAAGCCGGCCGTGGTCTACGGGGATCGATCCTGGACCTACCCGGAGCTGGCGGCACGGGCGAACCGGCTAGCCTCGGCGCTCCGGGCGGCGGGGGTGGCGAAGGGAGACCGCGTTGCCTATCTCGTCCCGAACATCCCGGCGCTGCTGGAGGGGCACTTCGGGGTGCCGCTGGCGGGCGGGGTGCTGGTCGCGATCAACACGCGCCTGAACTCGGAGGAGATCCGCTACATCCTGAACCACTCGGGAGCCAAGGTCCTTGTGGTGGACACGGAGTTGGCCCGCGTCGTCGAACCGGTGCTGGCGGACCTGGAGACGGTCGAGACGATCGTCAACGTCGAGGATGTCCCGGGCGGGGTGCGGCTGCCGGGGCTCGACTACGAGGCGTTCCTGGCCGGCGGCAGTCCCGATTCGCTCGACTGGCCGATCACGGACGAGGACGAGACCATCGCGATCGACTACACCAGCGGCACGACCGGCCGCCCGAAGGGGGTGATGTACACCCATCGGGGCGCCTATCTGAACGCGCTCGGCGAACTGCTGGAAACCCGGATGACCTCCGACAGCGTCTACCTCTGGACGCTGCCGATGTTCCATTGTAACGGCTGGTGCTACCCCTGGGCCGTTACTGCCATCGGCGCCACCCACGTCTGCCTCCGCAAGCTGGAGCCAGGCACCGTCTGGGACCTGGTCCGCGCCCAGAACGTGACCCACTTCTGCGCCGCGCCGACGGTCCTCATCTCCCTGGCGAACCACCCCAAGGCGCGCCAAGGGCCCCTGCCGGGCAAGCTGATCGTCAGCGTCGCCGCCGCCCCGCCCTCCCCGACGATCATCGCCCAGATGGAGGATCTCGGAGCGGAGATCGTCCACGTCTACGGGCTGACCGAGGTCTACGGTCCCTACACCGTCAACGAGTGGCAGCCCCACTGGGATGACCTGCCTCCGGAGGAGCGCGCACGCCTGAAGGCGCGCCAGGGGGTTGGCTACCTGGTCGCCGACGACGCCCGGGTCGTGGACGATCAGATGCGGGACGTGCCGGCCGACGGGGAGACCCTGGGCGAGGTCATCATGCGCGGCAACAACACGATGAAGGGGTACTACAAGGACCTAGTTGCAACGGCCGAGGCGTTCCGGGGAGGCTGGTTCCATTCCGGCGACCTCGCCGTGATGCACCCGGACGGCTACATCGAGTTGCGGGACCGCAAGAAGGACATCATCGTCAGCGGCGGCGAGAACATCTCCACCATCGAGGTCGAGCGCGCCGTCGTCGCCCATCCGTCCGTGCTGGAAGCCGCCGTGATCGCCATTCCCGACTCCTACTGGGGCGAGGTTCCCAAGGCGTTCGTGACGCTCAAACCCGGCGAGACCGCGACGGAAGCGGACTTGATCGCCTTCTGCCGCACCCGCCTGCCCGGTTTCAAAGTCCCCAAGGCGATCGCCTTCGGCGACCTCCCCAAGACGTCAACCGGCAAAGTCCAGAAGAACTTCCTGCGCGAGCGGGAATGGGCCGGCTTTGAGAAGCGCATCCATTGATGACGGCCTCCCGCTGGGATGTGTCGGCCCCATTCGACAGGGATGAATGAGTGGAACTCGTGATCCGCCGCTACGAGGCCCGCGACCACGACGCCGTCTGGGCCTTGCATAACCTTGCCCTGGAGCAGGTAGGCGCCCACGCTGGAAACGGCCCGTGGGACGAAGACCTGCACCGGATCGAGGACGCCTACCTGCGCGATGGCGGCGAGTTCCTGGTGGGGCAGCTCGGCGAACATATCGTGGCCATGGGTGCTTCTCGGCGCATGGGAAGCGGCCGTGCCGAGATCAAGAGGATGCGCGTCCGCCCGGATGTGCAACGGCAGGGCTTCGGCTTAGCGATGCTCGCCGAGTTAGAGCGGCGAGCGGCCACGGCTGGCTATGCGACCTTGCACTTAGACACGACGGTGGGACAGGTGGGGGCGCAGCGCCTCTACCGGCGTTTTGGTTTCATGGAGACGGGACGCACGGTGCGGGGCGGCTTTGAGACCATCCTGTTCGAGAAGCGCATCTGATTGGTGTGAGAAGTCGAACCGAGATCAAGTCCATGGGGGCAGTTATCTTGCGACCCATGGGCTCTGGTTGAGACGAATCCCGTGGGAGGGTGTGCGGGCGTGAAACTACAGGGTAAGACAGCACTGGTGACCGGCGCCGATAGCGGCATTGGACGGGCTATCGCGACCACCTTCGGCCGGGAGGGAGCCGATGTCGTGGTTCATTATCTCCATGATCAGCGGGGCGCGGAGCAGACCGCCCAGGCCATCCAGAGCCACGGCGTGCGGGCTAAGGTGCTCCAGGCGGACCTCTCCGACCCGACCCAAGCGCAACGGCTCTTCGAGCAGGCCGAGGCCGCGCTGGGCCGGATCGATATTCTGATCAACAACGCCGGCAAGGGCGCGAACGTCGAGAACTCCCTGGACACCCCGCTGGAGGCGTTCGTCGACGTCATCAACGTGGACCTGGTCAGCCCCTGGGTGCTGGCCCAGGCGGCGGCGAAGAAGATGGTGGAACGGGGTCAGGGCGTGATCGTGAACATCAGCTCCGTCCACGAGGAGATCCCCTCGAAGGGTGGAGTGGCCTACGATGTCGCCAAGGGGGGTCTCCGCATGATGGCCCGAACCCTGGCTCTGGAGTTGGCTGGCCAAGGCGTGCGGATCAACAACATCGGCCCCGGGATGATCGCTACCCCGATGACCACCGATCGGCTCCACGACCCGGAGCAGGGGGAGCAGTCGCTGCAGCGAATTCCGATGGGGCGGGCGGGCGAAGCGCAGGAGATCGCGAACGTCGCCCTGTTCCTCGCTTCCGAGGACGCGAGCTACGTCACCGGCACCACCTTCTTCGCCGACGGCGGCCTGATGCGGAACGTCGGAGGGGCATGACCGACTGACACCGGATGATCCTGCCGAGAGAGAAGCACCGGTATCTGGGTGAAGCAAGCGGGCCGCGGCAATCGCCGCGGCCCGCTTCCGTCAACGCTATCCGGTGGGTGAGTGGCTACTCGGCGCCGGCCGGGCGCTCCACCTCCGCTTCTGCGTGCTGCCCGACGAGCTTGTTCCACAGCTCATAATCGGTATCCCGCTTCGCCACGTAGCGGTTGCCCAGGCCGGCCGTCTGACCGCCGAGCGCCTTGAACGGGCCGCTCCATAGGTCGTTGAGGTCGACATAGATCGCGCCCTGGTCCAGCGCCGTGCCGTAATCCAGGATCGAGAGTCGCGCCAACTCGTCGGGGCTCAGTTCCCCAAACCGCTGGTGCAGGGTCTTGTCCTGGATGCCGGACTCGCTCTCGTCGGTGTGCCCGGGTGTGGGGCGGGTCAGTCGCTCATCGGTGGTGTCCGTCGTCACCCGTTGTCCCGTGGGGACAGCGTGAATCGGATCACCGGTCGTCTGCCGTGCCACGTCGTCCGGTCCCTGCTGGTCGTCCGTCATGCCGTTCGTCCTCCCTCACGCCGCTCACCCGCAGCCTCGTCTCGTACCCGTCGGCACGGCGCACGAGGGGTGCCAGCGCCGCCCCACCGCCACAACCCAAGGCCGATCTCCGAACGCGAGTGAACGAACCGGCTGTGCCGATGCAGAGACCTTCAGGGATGACAGGGGAGAGCGGGGCCGCGAATTCGGCCGAGCCCAGGGGTCAGGGCCTGGAGTCGTCGGGCAAAAAGACGCGCCCGAGCACGGGGCTCGTGAACTCCGTCGCTAGGCAGTCCATGTAGACCTCGTCCCAGAGTCGGTCGCCTAGCCGGCGGCACTCCCGGCGTCGACCGATCTCTCGGAACCCTGCCTTCGCATAGGCCCGTTGCCCAGCGAGGTTGTACGCGGCGCAGGTGAGCAGCACGCTGTGGAGGCCAAGGCCGGTGAAGGCGAAGTCAAGCATCAGCCGGGCCGTCTCGGTCCCATAGCCCTTGCCACGGCAATCCGGTTCGCCGATGAGGACTCCCCAGCCGGCAGTGCGGTTGCGGTGGTCAATTCCGAACAGCTCCGTGGTGCCGACCGCTCGCCAAGTCGTCCGCTCGTAGATTGTGAAGCGCACCTCCTCCGAGGCTAGGTGGGCGTCGTACCAGGCGGCCTGCTGCTCGGAGGTCACCGGGATAGGTGGGGCCGGGGAGAGCGTGCGGAGGGTTCTGAGGTCGTTCATCCAGCGTTGGTAGGTCGGTAGGAGGTCGCGCCGGTGAGGACCCAGGGCGACGAGGTCTCCGACGATGTTGATGACCGGCCTATCGCTCGCTCCTTGCTTCCCAGGTAGTTCTATCTCCTCCTCCTCGGGCCAGATCAGCAAAGGGGCGAGATGGCTGCGGGGACGGCCATCACCGGCGTGGTAGGGCAGGAGCCCGCCGCAGGCAGGCTCCCATCGGAATCCCTCCGTCGTTCGTCGGAATGTGGTTACGCCGCCCCGGGTTAACCCCGCGAATCCCTTTCCGGCCAGTAGCCTGATCAGCCGTCTGGCAACCAGGTCCTAGCCGGCGCCGCCGACCGTCGCGAGGGCCGAGTCCAGAGCATCCAGGGCACGCTCCAGTTCACCGTCCGCGATCGTCAGCGGGGGCTGGAAGCGGACGACATTACCGGCCGGTCCGCC
>JAUJMG010000220.1 GCA_030446955.1 Thermomicrobiales bacterium | reverse complement strand
TGGAGAGGGTGGACCCCTACGACCAGCGCACGACACCATCATCTCTCTGCCGGATAGGGGCGGTGCCGGTGCGGCTCATTCGCTCCGTTCGTGCGTTGCTAGGCGGCGCACCCGGTGGGCGGGCGGCGGGCGAGTTGGCCGCGTGCGTCGTGCGTCCCTACCACCATGCGGTTCCCCATGTTCGCCCCTGCCCAGGCGCAGGTGCATTCGGGCCCTCCTGCTAACAGCGCCGCCACCCGCCCGTCACACAGCGCACAAGACGCGGGCACCTGCGATGGAGCACCTTGGCGAGCACGTGCAGCGCAGGTTCGGATGCGGATCGTCGACCAGTTCGTATAGCCCCCAAGCGTCACGAGTTCGTCGTCGGATTCCTCCGCCGGGTCCATTCCCGTGGGCACCGCGCGTAAAGCCACGTCGATCCGGTTTCGATGCCTACACAGCCCGGCGAACGCATGTCGTGCTGCGAGCACCTGCGACGCCCAGCAGGAGCGAGTCTGTTGGGTCAGGCTCGGGTGCCGCTGAGTCGCCAGTCGGTCGGGCGCACCAGCGCTCGCAGCCACCGCTCGCCCGTACGGAGTTCCACCCGCACGTTGGAACCGATCACCGATGCTCTGGTCGCTCGGGCGACGCACGCGGTCAGACGACACCTCGTTGCTGCGCCATCGCGACCACCCGGACATGGCAGGCACGCGTCCGCTCCAAGCCCTCGGAGCCTTGCGTAGCGCTGAGACCCTTCAAGCACCGTGGCGGCGGCGCCGGTCTGCGGCGGAGCGCAACGCGACGTAGTCTGCGATCGGTGGCGAAACCGACCCTGGAACTCGACGCGATCAGCATCGTCCTACTCGGTTCGTTCAACCCCCTCATCTTCCAGCCAGCCTGGTTCGCCGCAGAAGGATTGGTGCCAAGCGAGGAGATCGATTCCGATCACGTCACTGTCGAGATGATCCATCCCCAGGTGTGCGCCTTCTCCACTGAGTGGTTCACCATCGAGGTGACCCCGGACCGTCTCGTCGCGTTTACAAGCAACGCGGAGTTTCGGGATCCCCTCTACGACCTCGTTCTGAGTACGTTCCGACTGTTGCGGTTCACCCCCATCGGGGCGATGGGTCTGAATACCGATCAGCACTACCGAGTTCCGTCCGAAGACGCGTGGCACGCCGTCGGACACCACTTCGCCCCCGCTGAGAACTGGACGTCCGTACTGGCGAAACCTGGCATGCGAAGCCTCACAATGGAAGGCGTCCGGCCCGACAAACACCTTGGGCACGTGCGGGTGAAGGTCGAACCTTCAGTTCGGATCCACCCTGGGGTATTTATCGAAGTGAACGAGCACTTCGTCGCGCCCGATCCGGAGACAACCAAGGGGGGCGAGCACATAATGGCGATCCTCGAACAGGTCTGGCCGAGTACCGGGGAAAGGGCATCGAAAGTGGTCGAGGAGGTCCTCAGGGTGGCCCGTGATTGAGGAGCTAGAAACACCGGCAGTTCAGAAGCTGTCAAGTCTCGCGAGCAGCAACATAGACCGCCAGCGATTCACGGCACTTACCGCCGCCCCTAGTGTCGTGGGCGGGGCTTCGCGGAGCCATGCCCTCACGTTCGTGGACGCTCCAGAACAAGGGTCAACCACGGGCAAGGTGCAAGCGGCTTGGACGCCAACCGCTTCCCGCCAACGACGCCAGGTACCCGCAGCACCACCAAGATCGTTTCACTTTCCCACGACATTCACCGGCCGATTCGAGGTCTTGGGACGATGGAGAGGTGTCGTGTCAGAGGTCCGGCACGACTCCTTCACTGCCGTTCTTCAAGACGTGGAGCGGGGGACCCCCCGAGAGGTCGCAGAGTTTCTACGGTCTGAGATCTCGGATGGTGACGCGCCCCTCTTGACGATCGGCGCGCAGTTCTACTGGGTCGTCGGGTTCCGTATCACCGCCGCGCGCACTCGCTACAGGTCGTCCGTGATCCGGTTTCGGCGCCTACCTGCCTGGACCTCCTTTGAGATCGCCGAGGCGGACGCCTGGGCGGATGACATGCTTCGGTTCTTTAATGCCACTTGACGCTGCGTTGCTAGCGGACGACGAGATAGAGGTCTCACTGTTTGGTCCTGGCTTTGGCGAGTCGGCGGCAATCCACATCGGTGGAGGCGACTGGATCATCGTCGACACTCTCATCGATGAGTACTCATCGACTCTGATCCCCCTGGAGTATCTCCAGAGTATCGGCGTCGATACGGCCACCCAGGTCAAGTTGGTGGTAGGGACGCATTTCGACGCGGATCACGTGATGGGCCTGTCGGCAACTGTTGCCGCCTGCATCAGCGCCAGCTTCGTCACGTCTCTTGTTCTGAACGAACGCCAAGTGCTGCGCCTTATTCGATCAAACAGCCGCGACCCCGAAGTTGATGACCGCTTCGCTGGTGAGTACGCCGAGACGCTTAGCGTCCTTCAGCAACGCGCGCAGACGGGCACACCGACGGTGCCGCCTATCACGTGGGCTGCCCCCAATACGACCTTGTTTCAGCGCCCGTCCTCGGGCGCTTGCCCACGGGCCCGTGTGACCTCTCTCGCGCCATCGCATGCTTCCGTAACGATGACGCTCCAGGCGCTCGGTAACGTCATTCCCGTTGAGGGCTTCGACCGGAAGCCCACGCCGTTTCGCGTACCGAATCACTCGTCAGTTGTCGTCTGGGTTGAAGTAGGAGATGTAGCGCTCCTACTCGGGAGCGATCTAGAGGAGACGGGCCATAGCGGTACGGGATGGACCGCTATCTGTGATTCGGGCGCTCGGCCCGAGGGGCGCGCAGAGATCTTCAAGGTCCCTCACCACGGGTCGTCCAATGGGCACCATGAGCGTGTCTGGAGTGAGTTGCTCGTAGACGAGCCGGTCGCAGTGCTGACGGCGTGGCGACTGGGGGCCCACTCCCTACCGACCGCGACTGACATGGAGCGGATCTGCGAACATGCCGCGGACGCGTACCTCACATCCCCGCCCGCGGCACCCAGATCATTGAAACGGAACCCAGCAGTCGAGAAGACGATGAAGGAGTCCGTCATTCGCATCAATGCTCTTGCGGGGCGCCTAGGCCACGTCCGGCTGAGACGCCACGCAAATGGCACGAGCCCCTGGGCCGTGGAACTTCAAACGCCAGCCGATCGGCTGCGCTCGTGAGTCGCTCCCCTTCGCCGAAGCGCTTTGCCACCGGATCGTGACCTGGGTTGTAGCTGGAGAACGCGCGCAGCGAATTCCCAGCGACGGCCCGCTCGGACCAACACCTCTCGGTGCATAGCGGGCGGCGGGCTGCGGCGACCGTTCCGGAGCCCGTGCCTCGTCGTTGCCGGCCCAAGGTACGTGCCGTAGTCGGGTGGTCTGTTCCCGGAGGCGACGAGCCAACGCTGTAATTTGCATATCCGGTATTGCCGGCGACGACCTAGGCACGTGTCATGGGCACTCCGCCAACGCGAGCATCAAAGCGTTCTCGCGGTTCCAGGTCAGTCCACAGGGCGGCAGTAGGGATGCGTGCGCTCTCGAAGGCGCGACGTACCGTATTGACCAACCCGAATCCTGGCTGTCCTCACCCCGCCGCTCGGCATCCTGCTCGAGGGTTTCGACAGAGCCGGGCCATGGGTGATCCGAACGGTACCCTTGATTGCATGAAGTTCTCCGCGCACTTCGGAGCCGCGCGATCCCCCTCTGACGATTGGTTCGACCCAGACCTCTCGGTGGACACGCGCCTCTTCCTTGATCCGTTCTTGTTGCTGGACGAGAAGGCGAAGCCCAAGTCGTTGTGGGCGTCGGCACACGACAAGCTGATTGGCCACTTCGCACGCTGCTACGACCTCTTGGCAACGGCGGGTTCCTCGGGGACGATGAGCGAGCAAATCGCGCGCGGCCTCCTCTCGTTTCCTGAGCCAGCCGAACTCTGCCTGGGATACACCGCCTCGGGTACATCAGGCTCAGGTAGCGGCACTCGGCATGCGAGCCTGATCCTTGGATCCATCGTCACCGCAATCGCCGCTGGCCTCAACAGGCCAGAGCACATCGAGGAGATCGGCATCCTGAACGAGGGGATCGGAGCAGACCGCATCTCTGACGCAGCTTGCAACGTCCTGAAGCCGATCATCATCGATTATACGAAGAAGATCACCAGCCGCCACGGCATTCGGACATCGACCCTTCGAGTCCGGCACTCAAGGTGCAACCTAAAGACCGGCCGATGGATAGACGAAGAGCACGACCTGCCGGAGAATCCTGTCACAGGCAAACCGGTCCTTCTCATCCCGCAGCGCTTCCTGAATCGTCTGCCGGTGCTGAACGCAGACGACTGGTTTGACTCCACCTTCAATGCCGACCTCCGGCGGGAGATGAACGTCCAAGTTGGTGCACGCGTACCAAAACGGGAAATCGCTCGCGCTGCGCGACGGCATCCGGATCGGATTCGTCAGTGGGCCCACGATCTCCGCGCCGCAGGTCAAGTCCGCGGATACGACTTCGTAACCGACCCCCTCGGAGTGGTCTCTTGGCAAGACGCCGGTATGGACTTCGCCAAACACAATCCCGTCTCCGTGTCAATTTCAGGAGTGGCCGACCTCCGCCAGTTTGTGGAGACACTGCTTGAT
This sequence comes from Thermomicrobiales bacterium, assembly GCA_030446955.1. Taxonomy (GTDB): domain Bacteria; phylum Chloroflexota; class Chloroflexia; order Thermomicrobiales; family UBA6265; genus LC2-1. The sequence continues at coordinate 2,215 of JAUJMG010000220.1, read as the reverse complement.
CTCTACAAGCTGTTCATCGAGGAACAGGGTGGATGGAAGCTTCTGTGGAACGACAACCATGACGAGAAGCCCGAGGAAGCAGCACAGCTCGCTCTGCTCGGGATGGCGCGTCCGTACTGCCGCGCACATGGTGTGGAGATCGATAGAGAGGTGAATCTCGGGCGGGGGCCGGTCGATTTCAAGGTGACAAAGGGCGCTTCGGTGCGCCTGCTGGTTGAGGTGAAAAAGCTGCACAACGGTGAGTTCTGGAACGGGCTCGAGCGCCAGCTCCCGGCATACATGACCTCTGACCAGACGGGTGAGGGGTGGCTTCTCGCTATTCAATATCGCTCGGAGGGAGTGTCGAGGTCGCGGCTTCGAGAACTGCCACGGAGGGTCCAAAAGATCAACGGGACTTCCGGTACTTCCATCGGCGTCACTATCATTGACGCTCGTCCGAAGCCATCAGCTTCGAAAATTGGCAGGTCTGGCAGCTGCTGACGCCCACCCCCAGCCACCTCTCCCAGGGTTCGTCGGGCAGGATGCAGCTGCCCCGAGTCACGGCTCTGCATGGGTAAGCAGGGGCGAGTTAGTTGGCCAGCTACCGCTCGGCCATCGTGAGTGGATATCTCACCGCACAGTGGTGCCGAAGCCAGGGCGACGGGCCCCTTCCGATGGCCTGGCCGCATTACGGGCTGTGACTTTTCGCACCGGCGGACAGAGCTTCGCTCGGGAAGCGGTGCGGCGAGAGTGGTGCCGGACAGCGGCGCCTGACAGGATTGTAGGCATGGACACCTCGGATATCGAGGAAGCGCTTCGCAGACGGCTGCCCGCTCATAAAGACGCGGAGCGAAGGAGACTGGCTAGGGCGTACATCGACGGAGTGCTTGATCATGCTGCCAGCCGGACGGCCGGCAAGGGCCCCGTTCCGACCACATTGGCAGCAGAGCGTGCCGATCTCATCGCTGCGGTCTGTCGGAAGTGCGTGCGTCTCCTCGAGAGCAACGAGATCGGCGCGCTGCTACGCATCACTAGCTCTGCTGCCGCTGGGGTAAGCCGCACTTTGCTCGCTGTGTACGACGACCTTCCCGAGATGGCGCTGCGGTCCGCCTTCGTGAACACGAAGCGGATGGGACGGGGGACGAAAGGTGCAGTAACGGACGGCTACAAGGTGCGGTTCGCGTCAGAGGAACGAATGAAATCGGCACAGCGCGAGCTACAGCGACAGGGCTATTTGTACGAGATCGGGGAATCGACGAGAAGCGTCCACGAGCTGTTCATTGACAAAAGTTTCCCGATTACCGACTATGTTGCTGAGACGACATGAGTGAGGTTGCGGCACGAGCTAAGGAGCTCATGGAGCTGGCCGGCACACCGAGTGCTTTGGTGACTGGTACGTTCCTGGCGTTCGCCAGCCGTGCTATTGCCGCCAACAAAGCGAACGTTGATCCGGCCAGGATGTGGTTCGCCCTGATCGCTGCTATCGCAGCCTCGGCACTTATGGCCGCATTGGTGACCGTCCTGGCGCCGCTCGCGTACCGATCGGTCTTCATCTTTCGCGGGCCGGTGGAGACAATTTTGTTAGTGTACTGGGTGGTGTTTCTATCCGCCGTGGGAACGCTGATCTACTCCGGCTACATAATCGCTAGCTGCATCCGGGAACTGCGTCGTCCCTCCAACTAACGCTTGCTTAAGACCAACCAATGCGTCAGCCGCCGTGAACCGTCCTTGAGGGTTAGGGAGGGGCGGGGTGGCGGAAAAGTACAATCTGAACGGACGTGCTCGGGAGCCGGCGTGATGTGCCGAAGCGACGCCAGATAACACACACACACCTAATAGTCCGCTCCCCCGTTCCCACCACCCCTGACGTCGCTGGCTCATGGGAGCGTGGCCCCGCCGGGTGAACCAACGGCGGCTTGCAGGCTCGTCCGCGCGGTCAGAGAGGCCGCTACCCGCAGCGAGGCCGGCGACGTACTCCTGTCGCTCGACGGGACCGGCGATCTTACCCGTACCGTTGGCCGGGCGACGTAGAACGCCGTCTCCTTCTCGAGCTGGCCCTTCTTGTCCACCGTCACGGTGGCGTCTACGAGGGAGCCGTGGGCAGATGACCCCCCCGTACTCCGACTGCTTGTAGTCGCCCACAAGCGGCCACAAGACCTCCGGAGGTCATCTTCGACGCCCATGCTGACATGATCGTGGCCTGGGGCCGGTCAGGTGGTCGCGGCCCGGCTGATAC
>JAUJMG010000219.1 GCA_030446955.1 Thermomicrobiales bacterium | reverse complement strand
ACGGTCAGTGACGCCTGGCCCTTGCCTTCGAAGAGCAGGGCCACCAGCTTGCCTCCCTTGCCCTCGAAGCTCACCCCGAACTCCACGGTGGTCTTGGTCGGCCCGATCTGCTCGAGCTTTTTCCGCAACAGTGCGGCCGCCTCACCGATGGTGGCCAGCGCCCCTTCGAGAGCGGCGGCGTCCACGAGCCCGACGCTGCTAATGCCATCCCCGGCGCCTTCGGCCACCCGCACCCGCACCGGCGCCCCGCTGGGCAGCTCGGCGTCCACCGCCCCCCGTTGTTCTTTGCCGTTCACACCGACGAGTCTTCCCCAGGGTTGGCATTGGCGCAACGCCTTGGTGCGGCGCTGCGCGAGAGAAGAACGTCGTCGTCGTCGACGACGACGACGACTGGAGCGTCGGCACCGAGATCGCCTTTGGCTGGAGAGCAATGGCCCCATCAAGGGCCCTACGTTGGAGCGCCTACTCGGGGCCGAGTAGGACCATCGATCCTGCAGTCTTGGTACGGACGACGATCCCCAAAACGACTCAGCAAGGGGGGCGGATGTGGCGAAGGTGTGGCGCAGGACGTGCAGCAGCGCTGCCGCTGGCACCCGGGCCCGGGAGCCCCGCCCCCGCAGGCACCCGGACACGAACGTGTGCTCGTCGCCGTCCTAGTCCCCATCCAGGCTTATGGGGACTATGGTGGAGCCCGCGGCCAGGACCGTCCGCCTCTCCCCCTCCTCCCGCTTCGCCGAGCTGGTCGACGCCTGGCTCCATCAGCTGGGCACCACCAAGCCGGCGGCCAACACCGTGGCCGCCTACCGTCGAGACCTGGAGGGCGTGGCACGGCGCATCGCCGCCGACGCCGAGGTGGCCGTGCTGCACCTCGAGCACCTGACCAAGGAGGCGCTGCGGGCCGCCTTCGCCTCCTGGGCCGACGACCACGCCGCCGCCTCGGTGCTGCGGGCGCACTCGTCGTGGTCCAGCTTCTTCGACTTCCTGGTGGCCGAGGACCTGGTGGAGGGCAATCCCATGGCGGCGGTGGGCAAGCCCCGGCGAGAAGCCGGCGCTCCTCGGCCCATCCGCGACCCCGACGCCGCCGCTCGCCTGCTGGCCACCGCGGCCCAGCCTGACCCACGGGGACGCGACCCCTGGCCCGAGCGTGACCTGGCCCTGGCGGCCACGTTCTGCGTGAACGGCATCCGGGAAGCGAAGCGGTGGCCCTGGGCATGGGATCGTTCGAGGGAACCGCAGGGGCACGACGCCTGCAGGTAGTGGGCAAGGGGAACAAGACCCGGGTCATCCCCATCGAGGGCGCCCTGGAGACAGTTCTCGAGGTCTACCTGACCACCCGTCGGGCCCGCTTCCCGCGCCACGACCTCGACCACCCCGCCACTCCCCTGTTCGTCGACGTCCGTGGCCGAGGGCTGTCGGTGGACCAGGTCAAGTACCTGATTGAGCGGCTCTACATCCGGGCGGGACTCCGCGCCCGAGTGCCGGCGGGAGCGCTGGTGCACGCCCTGCGCCACACCTTCGCCACCTCGGCGCTGGAGGCCGGTGCCGACGTGGTGGAGCTGCAGACGCTGTTGGGTCATGCCTCGCTGGACACCACCCGGCGCTACCTCGACGCCACGGCCGAGGGGCTCCGCCAGGTGGTCCGAGGTCACCCTGGTCAGGTGGCGCTCCGGGAGCATCTCCGGGAACACCGAAGCTGAGCACACCTAGCCGTCCCTGGGCGCAGGCGCGTCTGGCCTGCTCAAGGGCGGAAGCTGGGTGCTGATCGACTCAGTCACAAGAGACACGCGTTGCGAAAGCGCCATATTGAGAATGATCGGCCGGCCCCTTGCAGCCCTGTCTCGTGTGTAGAGTCTGAGAATGCGGCTAGGGCGGCGCATTCCGAGCAGGCCTGTTGCTGTCCTTGCAGCGTTCCACCAGGTCGGTGATGCTGACCTGAACGGATTCGAAGTTCACCGGTTGGCTGGCCGGCCGGCTGACACCCTCGACCGGATCCTCGATCGGCTTCAGCAGGCGGACCTTCTGTCCAGCCGATGGGCGAGCGATCAGGAAGCGGGCCAGCATTGGGGCCGGTGTCGCTGGTATTGCCACCTCACGCCATGCGAATGTCGAGTTGCGCTGGCTGAGGCTCAACCTGCCGTTACCCAACCCGACGTGTCGCAGGTGGCACTCAGGCTCGGAGCGCGGATGTGAATCCTGCCGTTCTTGCGGTTGTTGCCACAGTCGCTCTTGGGGTGATGATAGGTCTTCTCGTCGCAGAGATTCGAGGCTGGCTACGGGTCCTCGCTTACTGGATGGCCGACCGTGCTTGGAGTCGCGTGCACTCGAAATGCCGGGAACGGCTCGTGACGGAGTGGACGACAGAACTCGATGCTCTTTGCGGTAGGGACCTAACGCAGGTGCTGACCGCAGCAAGGATGTTTCGTCGCGCTGCCCAGGTCAACCGTGCGTGGGGGCATAATGTGGGTGGAGCACCAAGGCGTGCGAGTCACTCTGAACAGCGGCCCAAGGCCGACATGGACAACGCCAAGCTGCTGGCGGTCCAGGCCCTTAATCGGTGGATCGGCCAGTTGGGCGACGACCGCTGGCTCGCGGGCAAACTGCGCAGGGCGCGCAGCCAGCTGGAGGGGAGTTACTGGGCGAGGAGACCCCTCGACGATCACAACGCAGAGCGGCTGTCCCTGGACGCCCTCGAGCGTTGGAGCGTCGAGGTGGCCGTTGACGACCCCAAGCTGCGCGACCAACTGCGCAGTGCGCGCAGCCAGCTGGAAGTCCAACAGCATAAGCGCCCTAGAGCACCACAGCATGCGAGTCATTGGGACCTCGGACCCAGCGTCGATGAGGGTCGCCGGGAGCTGCTATCCCTCGACGCTCTCGAGCGTTGGATCGTTGAGCTGGGCGACGACGACTCCGAGTTGCGCGAGCAGCTGCACAGGGCGCGCAGGAAGCTGGGCACCAAACCGTAAGTGGCTGTCCAGCGTTGGCCCGGCGCGGGTCAAGACGATCTCTGCCGGTCTCAGCTCGACACGAAACACGACTCGGTTACTTTTCGTAGCACTCCTGGGACGTGACGTCCAATGATTCGATTACGCCAAGGTGACCCTTGGCCGCCAGCCAGCCGGTGGCAACCCCTCGGAAGTCTCCGTCTAGGCCGTTCCTCCTAACCGACATATCCCATATTATTACGGCTCACGGGCCGGGAGGGCATCCACCAGTGCGTAGAACCGCTCCCTGACCCAATCCAGCACGGAGAGGAAGCGTTCGCGCCCTTCGCCGTCCCACAGGGTAGGGCCTTCTATGGCAGGAGAGTCCTTGGCCGGGCTGAGAGCAACGCCCGCCTCCTCACAGCGGCGTGCGAGCTCGAACTTGAAGGTCGCCTCGTCCGCCTCCCCGAAACCTTCGGTCCGGCGGAAGTTGTGCATGTTGACGCAGATGCTGCCGCTGGTCCAAGCGCTGATGGGTGCATCCTTCATCCCCCTGCCCTTCCACACCGGGTACCACGAACCGTCGTTCCCGCTCCCGTACACCTCGCCGGCGCCCCCTTGCTCCGCCCAAGCCATCACCGCCTCGATCCCCGGAGCCGCCTCGGGCGATCGAGCCCTCAAGGCGGCCACGAACGACGCTCGGTCCCACAGCGGCCTCTGGCCGCCACCCTTGCCCTGCACCAACTCGCTCCCGTAGACGGCCGGATCCAGGATCTCCACCCCGCTGTCGCTGACGTAGCCGATCTCCACGGCGAGCACTTGGAGGCCCCCGGACGTGTGCGCGTTCACGAACTCGACGATGCGCTTGAGCTCCTCAGTGATGTTGTCGACGGCGAAGACCAGCCTGAATCGACCCTGCTGCAGGTTGTCGGTGACTGCGGCGCGGAAAGCCTCGCTACTCCAGTCGCTTGCCCCGACTTCGCCGGCCAGTTGCTGCATCCGGGTGATGACGCCTTCACCAGCCCGGCTTGTCACCCGCCGATCAAACTCCTCGTAGGGCATCCGCCACAGAGCGGCCGCGTAGGCGACGAGCTGGCCGACGATCTTTCTCCTGATCTCAGGGTTGGTACGAAGCTTGCACTCGCAAAGGGTGATGCCGCCGTCAAGATCGAGGCAAAGAACGTCAATGAAGTCCACCTCAGCCACGGCTAGGACCCCTGTGGCGGGCACTCCCGGCAGGAGTGATGGCGACCCGACGATGATCCGCTGAAGGAGGGCCTCGTCCTGAAAGCTCGTGACCTCAGGGGCACGCCATCCGACTTCACCGTCTCGGCGGATCAACAGCATTCTGTTCCTGTGCCGACCTTGACGCGCACGAGTCCCCGTTTCGCTTAGCCCGCACAACAGGTGTGGAGCCCAAGACGAAGCTAACTGCTGGCGGGGGCGTGCGCGTGCAAGGTGCTCGTACCAGGGCGGTTCCAGGGAACATCAGCGAACGGGAGTGAGGATCGGGCTGAGGGGGCTACTCAGCTGACCCCAATAAGGCGGCCAGCACAGCGCCACCCAGGTCCGGTGGGGCCGCTTCCCCTCCCAGTTGCCCCGTTCGTCGGTGACGGGCCCCGCCAGGAAGGAGCAGGCCGCCGATCGACCACAGCCAAGGAGTGGTGAGGATGGCTGAGCGGTCGGTGCTCAGATGCTCGATGATGCGATCCACGAGCTGCACTCGCGAGGGGTGAGCAGCACCTGCCGTGATTCCGACAGAATCACGTGGGGCCGTCCCTTCACACAGGCAACTCCCCCGCGGCTCGCAGAGCTTGCATCCGAACAACCGTCACCACCGTCAGGCAACGTCCTGTGATGGACGTCAACCCGCGCAAAACGAGTCAATTCGGTGGCCACGAACCGGGGAAGATCGCCCACGACCTTGAGCTGAAGCTGTCGGCCGCAGGATTGGGCCATGACAGGGGCGGATGGACCGGGGTCGTACGTCTCAGCGGACCCGGCGTGAATGCGATCCTCTGGAGGGGCGAAGAGCAGTTTCGCGACGAGCAGCAGGCGGCCAAGGCTGACGCCCAACGCTTGACCTCCCGGCTGACTGATCTCTTAGGGGGGACCTAGCTGGCAGCAGCCGTCAGTCCGAGTCCGAAGCGCTAGCGCTCCGCAGCCGGTACCGCAACACCCGCACCGGGAAGTGCCGCTCCAGGACCTCAACCGGGGTGTTCTTGGCGTTGGCCAATTCACTACGGTCTGACCACCTATGGCCGAACTTGTTGCCGACGACCTCGTCCGGGCAGCGTACGCACTCGATCTCGGCGGCAAGACGTCACTCGAGCGGTCAGTTCGGTTCGTGGAAGATCACGCCGACCAGCTCAGGCTCTATGACTTCGTCGATGACCTCGCGCTCGACGCCTACGGCGACGAGGCGCCCGACCGACGGCTCGCGCGTAAGGACGCGAAGGCTCTCGTGCACCACCTCACTGTCATCCGCAGCGCCGTAGCGCGGGTGCTGTGGACCCGACAGCTCTTCATTGACTTCTCGGTCTTGGACGAACTCATCTTCGGGGCGGCAAGGCGGCGGGACCCGGATGGTCCTGTTGTCGCGGTGTTCCGAACGATCGTCGAGCGCGGCCTGTACCACCCCGGCCTCGTCGTCTACCCGCTCCACGGCTTCGGAGTGCTCGGCGCTGGATTCGTTCACGCCCTGACCCGCGAGCACATCACCCTGCTGTCGAACGAGTTCGGGTTCGCAATCAGCCCGCAGACCAACGCCATAGACAAGACGATCGCATTCCTCAATGAAGCGCGCGAGGAACTCGGCGTCCGGAAGGCCGTACCGGACGACCTCTTGCACCACTGGGAACGGAGCCGCCCCGCTAGGTGGATGTCGCGCAACCCGCTGCTGGTCGCCAAGGTGTCGACCGTGCCCGGTGGCTACTACGAAAACCAGTTCCTCCTCGTCGGGCGACTTCGGATGATCACGACCCTTTTGGGGATGCTCGGGACGCTCCAGGAGGACGAGGCAACCCGAGCCGAGGTTCTCTTCAGCAGTGCGAACATCAACAACTTCGAGACGCTCGACATCAAGCACTACATGGTCCTCTCTGACGTGCCGGTGAACGACGAAGCGCTCGAGGGGCAGTTCGTGCCAATGAACGCATCGCCGCTCACACTCGCCGAGCTGAGCGACTTGCCTATTGAGTTCAATGCCGACCACTGGATCCGGAACCTCGACGAGGCCCGGCGGGTCTTCGCCGCTCTCAATTACGTCTACGAGCAGCATTTGGCGAGTAGCTTTGGGCCCGATTCGAAGGGGATAAAAGCACGGGTCTATCGCAAGCTCACCCAAGCCTTGACATACTTCCACCGGTCGTACAGCAAGAGCCATGAAAGCTGGCAGAGCGTCGTGACCCTTGCGATCGCGTTCGAGACGCTGCTGACCGACAGTTACTCGTCCGGTGTGCGGCACAGGGTCTCCCGGCGGGTCGGGCTGCTGGTCAGCGCTCACCCGCAGCGAGCCGAACTCATACGTGCCGTCGACTCCATGTACTTGGCTCGGGGCCGGCTCATGCACGGAGAAGACCTCGGCAATCCCGAGACGTTGGTCCAGGCGCGACAGGCGTTCATCCACGCGTTCGTCGCGTTGGTCGAGCGTCTTCCGGCAGCGCTAGGTGCGGCTCCACCGGACGCACCCATGACACACATCTGCGGCGACATCGACGAACGTTCGCGGTGGCAACAGCGCGTCGAGTCAGGCCTTAGACGCATCCGCGCCGGGGGGACAACACTGCGTCGACTGATTCGGCTGAGCGGTTCATGAGCGCACCGAGCAAGCCGTCGAGTACACGCCAAACGCGAGCTGACCTTCCCCCGCCCGGGCGGACACCTACTGTGAGGGGACGCGGAGTCCCT
>JAUJMG010000218.1 GCA_030446955.1 Thermomicrobiales bacterium | reverse complement strand
GCCGTCTTATGAGCGCACATTATGGGGCGCCGGCTCCAAAACAGTGCGCCGGTTACCGGGCGTCCTGCCTTCTTGCGCAATCGGCACGGCGCGGCGTCCAACAACTGTTTGCAGCGGTGACACGCAGCTCTTCGCTATCCACTCGTTAAAGACGGTTGCGGGACAGACTGTGACCGTCGCCATGAGTGGAATGGCTGGGGCGCGATTGCTTACTGGACGACTTGCATCTTCTTGCCGACGGGACTACGGGATCACCTGTCGGATCGTCCCCTTCGAGGGACCCTCAGCGGCTTCTTGCCCTCTGGCCTGCTCGGGGTCTTCATCGCGCTTCGTCCGCTATCGGAGCGTACTTCGATGGTAGGAACATAGACGCCGCGGCTGGGGGGTCTCGACGGCGCCCGCGGGAGGGAGTCGAGGCGTCCTTTATGGGGCATTTTTACGACGGCTGGTGAGAACCCAGCACTTCGCACCTGCCGGCCGTCCGATCGGACCGGCCTCAGAAAGCGGAAGGAGTTACAGTCTCCTCGGCAGATGTGTTCCTGCGGCCGGCGCGTGTGAGGGGGACGGTCCCGGTGACGACTGTTCCTGCTCCCGGAGTGGACGAGAGGTAAAGCGATCCTCCCACCGCGGCAACTCTGTCTTTCATGCTGGTGATGCCGATGCCACCATCAGCGGTCGCGGGATCAAATCCAGGGCCCAGATCCGAGACGCTGAAAACGAGTGCGTCATCAGCTCTTGCGATGCTCAAGACTGCCGGCGCGTTCGGCGCGTGCTTGGTAACATTCTGCAATGCCTCCAGACAGCAAAAGTACGTCGCCGCTTCAAGGTGGGGGCTCAGGCGAAGGCTTTCCACCGAACCGTCCACTACAAACTCGATGTTGTCAGCAATTTTCTGGGTGTGGGTTCTCAGGGCCGGTACAACCCCGGCGTCGGTGAGGATCTGCGGAAAGACGCCCTGTGCCAGGTCACGAATCTGTTCCAGGGTTGCCTTGGCCTCCTCGGCCAATTGGTTTACGACCTCCTTGGCGTGGTCGGGATTGGTAGCCAGGCAACGGCTCAACGCCCGTAGCTGACCGGCGAGGGAAACAAGGCTTTGTTGCACTCCATCGTGCAGGTCCCTCTCGATGCGTCTGCGTTCGGCGTCCTGGGCAGTGACGATTCGCTGCCGCGATTCATGAAGCGCTTCCGCCTGTTCGCTGATCTCGTCCAGTCGCCGCTGCAGCTCCATGGCGAGACCGACGTTCCTCACGGCAGGACCCGCTTGAGCGGCGAGATCTTCGAGGAGCTTTCGCTCGGTCGGTGTGATGACGTCGCCGCGTCGCTTCCGGAGCGCGATCTTCCCAACTTTCTCACCCGAGACAGAGATGTCGAACGTCGCATGGGCTGCGCCCGTCGGCTCGCCTAGCTGAATCGTCTTCTCTGCACCCGGAAGCACGGACGCGACCTGCACCCATTCTGCGCTGGTTCCTCGCTCGACAGCGGCGGCGATAGCCGGAAGCACCCCGTCATCGCCGAGCACCTCGCCCATTGCACGGGAGAAGGATGACATGGCTTCGTAGGGCGTGGCTCGCCGCCCAAAGACCACCAAGTTCGCGTAGTGGCGAAGCCGCTCTTGCAGTGGGAAGAGCACTAACGCTGCTCCCGTTGCCCCCGCCAGGGAGACGGCAAACGACGGTGACGACATGCCTCCGAGGTATCCAAGGGCAGCGACTAGGACCGTATAGACCACAGCGATCACACCGGCGATGGAAGCGTAAAGAACGGCCTTACTGATAAGGAAATCCATATCGAAAAGGCGGTACTTCGTGACCGCGACGCCAGTGCAGATGGCAAAGAATATCAGGGCGCCATTCCAGAGCAAGGCCTGAATCGGTGAATTGACGTGCCCAAAGAACACCGTATTACTCACCTCGAGGACGAGGATCACCATTACGCCGCTCAGCAACCACTTCCCCTGCTGTCTTACAACCGCGTCGCCCTTACGAAGATTAAAGAGAACCCAGGCTCCGCAGCCGATCGTGAATGTTTGAAAGGCGAACCACGCCACCCGGAAGGCCATCTCGACACCAGGACCATATGTTCTTGCTGCCACGCGAACGGCAAGTTCCGTCGGGCCGTAGGGAGCGTCTGGAGTGAGCAGCACGAGTGCAGTGGCGGTGAAGGGGACCATCATGGCCGCGCCTGCGACGGTCGCCCGGCGTCGACTGAGCCGACCCGATGGAAAAGCCAAGAAAAGCGCAGGAATAAGGGCCCCACCGAGGGGTCCCAGCGAGAGGGCCAGTAGCACCGCTGGCCATGCGAAAGGGAGGGAGCCGGAAACGGGAAGACCTGGATATAGACCGTAGAGAAACCCGAATCCCCCTAGAACCCCGAGGGATACGGCGAGAAAGAGGCACCAAGCCGAGAGATTCGCCGGCCGCGCTATGAGTATGGCGGCCGTAATTGGGAAAAGTAAACATAACGGCACGAACTCAAGGATCACGCGGGGGGTGACCGGTGAGCTCAGGCGCAAATATATTGAAGCAAGTCCTATGCTTGCGACAATAGCGACGGCTACGACCGCTGTTCTCCGAGCCTGCACTGATGCCCCTCCATCTCCAGTCGCCTTGGCTATCCTCTCATCGGTGTCAATCCGGGTCGTGCTCGCCGAGGACAACTTCATCGTACGGAGGGGGCTCACGGCCGTCATCGAATCCACTCCTGGCGTACAGTTGGCCGGCTCCTGTGCCGATCTTGTTTCCCTGCTGGAGCAGGTCGAAGCCCTGAACCCCGACGCCGTACTGACCGACATTCGGATGCCCCCAACGAACACCGACGAGGGGATCAGGGCGGCTGCGACTCTGAGACGGGCTCACCCCAAGGTTGGTGTAGTCGTCCTGAGCCAGCATCTCGCTGCAGAGTACGTCCTCTCCTTCTTCCGAGATGGGACGGCTGGTCGGGCATACCTGCTCAAGGAGAACATCTACGACCCAGACCAGCTGCGCGCTGCCGTGCAAGCCGTCGTTGCCGGCGGCTCCATGATCGATCCGCAAATAACCGGGGCGCTCGTACAAGAGCGCCTCCGAACGGATTCGTCGCCGCTCGCCGCGCTCACGGACCGGGAGCTCGAGGCGCTGTCCATGATGGCCCAGGGCTTGGACAATAAGGCTATTGCTAACGCCTCCTCGCTCTCGGTACGAGGCGTCGAGCGTCACATCAACTCGATTTTTTCAAAGCTCGGGTTGCGCGACGCACATGACGTTCACCGACGAGTCAAGGCGGTGCTCCTGTATTTGTCGAATCGCGGCTGAGACAAGAATCCGCGGTTTGTCCACCTCGAGCCAGGACCCGAGAACGACCCGGCGTGGCGTTCCTGACGTTCGACCGCCACCACGTGTCGCTATTGCGACAGCGATTGTGTGGCGAGCACCCTTCCAGCTGACGGCCACGGCTGCTTATCGTGCGGTCCATGTCGACTTTCTCCGAGAATCTTCGCCTCAACGGGGCAAATTCGCTCTTCGATGCCGATCGGGTGGTCGATTTGTCGACAGCCGCCGAGCCGCCGCAGCGCGGTCGGAGAGTTTCCGCCTGGCTGCCCACCCCGTGCCGCTGGTGGGCATTGGCAGCCGCGGTGCTGAGCGTGCTGCCAGCGACGGCGCAGGCGGTAGAGGGATCGCGACTGCGGACCCCAGCCACCGGCCCTCTCTGGGGCGTGGCGACTGACTCGCCCTATGCCGCAGACGCGGCCCTCGCTGTGCTTCGTGAAGGTGGAAACGCCGTCGATGCCGCTGTTACTGCCGTCTTCACCATCGGCGTGGTGCGCCCTGACAACTGCGGGATCGGTGGCGGTGGCTTCCTCGTCTATCGGGGCGCGGACGGCACGAGCGCCGCCCTCGACTTCCGGGAGATGTCACCGGCGGTTGGCTACGAGTTCTCTGACGGGATAGGCGTGCCCGGCACGGTTGCCTACAGTCGCGGCACCGGGCACAACGTGGTAGGAGTGCCAGGAACGGTGGCGGGGATGGATTCTGCACTCCAGCGCCTCGGCACCATCGGCCTCGCCCGTTCGGTCCAGCCCGCAGTTTCCTTGGCTCGTGGTGGGTTCGTCGTTTCCGAAGAGCTCTCAAACTCGCTGAAGTGGCGGGAGCTGGACCTGAAGCTTTTTCCGGCAAGCGCCCTGGCCTATCTCAAGAACGGGCTCACCCCTTACGAGCCAGGTGAGACAATGGCTCTTCCCGACTACGCGAAGAGCCTGGAGCTGATCGGGGCCCAAGGCCCCGAAGCCTTCTATCGAGGCCCTATTGCCGACGCCATCGTCTTGGAGATGCGTCGCCCCAGCCCCTACCCCAACGACCGAAGTTCCCTCACCGCTAAGGACCTAGCCAACTACCGGCCGGTGTGGCGGAAGCCGCTCACCGGGCGATACCGAGGCACTGAGGTCATCGCTATGCCCCCGCCGACGTCAGGCGGTATCGCGACGATGGAAATGCTCAACCTCCTCGAGGGATTCGACCTGGCGGGCCTCGGAGCGTCCTCGGCGAACCACCTCCACCTCCTTGCCGAGGCTCAGAAAATCGCCTGGGCCGACCGGAACCGTTACGTCGCCGACCCCGACGTCGTCGCGGTCCCGACTGACCAGCTCGTTGATCCCGCCTACGCCCGGGAGCGGCGAAAGGAGATCGACCTCAACCAAGCCAAGGAGTACACGCCAGGCAAACTCGACGGGAACGCCGTGTCGTCGTCGCAGGGCGACCCGGGCACCCACACCACAAACGTGTCGGTGATTGACGCCGCCGGCAACGCCGTGGCCATCACCTGCTCCATCGAGCACCAGCTCGGCAGCGCCGTGGTGGCGCCGCTCACGGGATTCTTGTTGAACAGCCAGCTGACGGACTTCTCGGTGCCGGGTACGGCCAACGAGCCAGCGGCTGGCAAGAGGCCGCGGTCGTCCATGTCACCCACAATCGTTGCTCGGGGCGGGCGGCCGGTTCTTGCCACGGGCGGCGCTGGCGGACCCACGATCATCAATGGCGTCGTCCAGCTCCTCCTCAACACCGTTGACTTCGACATGGACGTGGCTCACGCCATCGACGCCGAACGGGTCGACGCCCGAGGATTCGGGGACTTCCTCAATGTCGAGCACACCCGCATCCCCGACGCCGTGCTCCTCGAGCTGGAGCGCCGAGGCCACCGCATAAACCGCGCCGGCGAGTACGGCGGGCAGACGAACCCCCACAGCGTCGTGCCGGTCGGTCTGCCAGTCCTCACCGCCGTGGCTGTCGAGGACGCCCAGATGAGAGCCGCCGTCAGCGACCCCCGCGGCGAGTGGGGCTCCGCAGCCGGCTGATTTCTCCCCCACTACACACGAAGCCACCCAATCAGACTGACAAGACGAAAAGGAGTAGACCAATGTCGCCACAATCGCCGAAGGCTTTCTTGGAAGGCATCCAGCAACTTCCTCAAGGCGTTGCAATCGCCCGAATTGAAAACCACGTCGTCGCCCCCCCTCATGTCAAAGGCGTCCGCATCGAAGAGGTCGACCCGCGTCGAGAGGTAAGAGCGAAGGTCGCTACTCCCACCAAGACCTTCACCTCTAAGCCAAAGCTAGACCTTGGGGCCTTCGGTCTGGCTATCCACGCCGTTCTAAAAGACCGAGTGACCGGGTACATACTGCAGGTAAATCAGAACGGTACTCTTGTGCACACTGCTATCTGGAACTGGGCCCAGACCCCCGCTGACAAGGGCGAGGGTTGGAATGAGAACACCAGCATGCACGTGGCGAGTGTGAGCAAGATGCTGACCGCCATCGGCATGGTGAAACTACTTAAGAGCAAGAGAATCTCATACGACGAAACAATGTCGGGCAACCTTCCCGCCCATTGGACGAGAGGCCCCAGAGTGGGTGAGATCACTTACCGACAGCTCGTGACCCACCGCTCTGGATTCGACGTTCCAGGCTCCGCCACCGACTACCTTACTATGAAGAGCAAGGTCGCTGCCGGTGTCGCCAATATCGGTAATAGCCAGTACGAAAATATGAACTTCGCACTCTGCCGGCTGCTAATCCCTATCATCAGCGGGAAAGTCAACAAGTCCGCGCACTTCTTTCCCCCCAATGCTGGCATCAACGACCAGGTATGGGACGCTGTTACCATTCACCACTACAACAACTATATGCAGGAGAATGTGTTCAGACCTGCCGGAGCCACTGCTTCGTTTGCACCGCATACAGGCAGAGCCAGCGCACTCGCGTACCAGTTCCCTCACAGCAACAAGAAGGGTTGGAACTCTGGCGATCTTTCGACAGTCTCCGGAGGTGCCGGGTGGCGTTTGAGCGCCAGAGACCTCCTGAAGGTTATGCACCACGTTCGGCGGGCGAATACTATCATTAGCGCCGCCGACACTCAGGAGATGATCGACGGCGGCTTCGGCATCGACCAGATACAGCGTACTCCAGCTGGGACGATCTATAACAAAAACGGTGCTTGGGGCATCTCCAGTGGCACTGAGCAGTGTGTAGCGCACTTCCTTCCTAATAACATGGAATCGGTAATCTATGTCAACTCCAAGATCGGGACCGAGGACTTCTCACTCCGAAATCTGATTCACGATGCTTTCGTCGGTGCGCTGACCGCCTAGCTATGATCATTTGCCGGCCTGCTGAGCTGGGCCGGCTCACGTCGGCACGAGCCACTTGACCCGCGACTCGTGATAGACGCTACCTACGTTGGCAGCCAAGTCCGAGAAGCTCGAACCCCATAGTGCGCTCAAGAGCATCCCGGCATGCCGCTGCCCTGCCGCACCGCTCGACTTCGGCACCTACCTCGCGCCCGGTATCGACGAGGCGCAGTTTGCAGGGCGT
>JAUJMG010000217.1 GCA_030446955.1 Thermomicrobiales bacterium | reverse complement strand
CAGGGTCCCACGGGCTCCACGGCACGCTCCGGCACCAGAGGCACGGGTCCGGGAGAGTCGTCGCGGTCCGGTGGGGATGGAGCCACTACGGACGGCGGGGAGGGGCTCGGGGTGACCGGGGTGAGCTCCCGGGCCTCGGATAACGGGAGGACGGTCCCGAGCAGGATGAGGCGCTGCCCAGGTCCCGCTGTCCCACCGGGAGCAGACCGCTTGTGGTCTACGGTAGGCGATTGAAGCAGGGAAGGGAAGGACCTCCAGGTCACGGTTGGAGAGGTGACATGGGGAGACGAGATAGGGCGATTGCGAGGCCGGGCGACGCATGCGTCGCCCCTACGGGTGCGGGTGGCAGGTCCGAGCACAATGGTTTCGGGAGGGGCGTCGCGTCGTTAGCGTTGCCTCTACGAGGGGGACTGGAGAGGCGGTCCTGCGGGACGGACGGGGAGTCAGAAGAGGATGGGGTTCTCGGCGAGCCAGCGCTTGCGCGCGGCGAAGTCGGGCATGGCCCGCTCGAGGCGGCGCCAGAAGGCAGGGCCGTGGTGCGGCTCGTGGAGGTGAACCAGTTCGTGAGCGACGACGTACTCCACGATCCGAGGCGGCTGCAGGACGGTGCGCCAATGGAAGTTGAGGATGCCGTTCTCGCCGCAGGAGCCCCAGCGGTGGCCGAGGTCGCGGACCGCGACGCCTTGTGGCTCGACGCCGATCCGGTCCTGGGTGAGCGTCACCCGGCGCTCCAGCCACGGCCTGCCGTGGGCTACGTACCAGGCGACGAAATGGTCGTGCGCGCGGGGCCGCTCGTCCCGGCGGAGCAGGAACCGCCCCTGGTGGAGCCGAAGCGCGGGAACCTGGGGCAGTGGTGAGGCGTCGATCAAGGCCAGCCGGTAGCTTCGACCGAGGTAGGAGAACCCTTCCCCGGTGACGAATTCCCTGGATTGAACGGTGGGGCGGAATAGCTCTTTTTGGGCGAGCTTCGCGTAGACCCAGGCGCGCTTTTCGGCGGCAATGCGCTCGATAGTCTCGGGCGGGCAGTCGAGCGGGACGTGCACGACAAGTTCGCCGTCCCGGCCGACGGTGATGCCGACGGTGGTGCGGCGGGGGCTGCGGCGGAGGGCAAAGATCAGGTCGTCAACGACGAGGGTTTCGGTCATGCGGCCAGTTTGGCATGGAGCGCCTTGGCGAGGTCGACCATCTCGTCGGCGACCGCGGGCAAGCGGCGGAAGGGGACGACGTCGCGATCGTCCAGAAACTGGATGATCCAGCGGCGGAGGATGTCCTGGGCGTAGGCGTTGCGCCAGAAGTCGACCGCCCGGATCTCCTGACGGATGTGATCTACAAGCTCGACGGCGATCTCTGCCAAGTCGCGGAGGCGCTCGGTCGTTATCTCGCCGGTACCCGCTGCCTCGACGAGGATGCCAAGGAACGGGGCCTGGGTGCGGGGATCGAGGCCGGTTTCGTCGGCTGGGCGGCCCTGACGGACTTCCTCAGTGAAGACCCGCAGCGCCTCGACAAGCTCGGCCCAGTTGTCCTGGAAGCTCTGGAGGATCTCCTCGAGGCGCTCGCTCAGCTTGCGGTAGTAGGCCGGATCCTCGTGGATGTGGGTGCTGATGTGATGGCGAGCGGCGTGCTCCATCTCGGACGCCTTGGCGCGCGGGGAGGGGTGGGCGTCGACCGCACGGGCGAAGTCGGCGGCCATGATGGAGACCGGCGGCACCTTGGGGTCGACGCCGTTGGCGACGATGTGCTCGTCGATGAGGCGCCGGACCTTGTGACCTGCGCCGGTCAGGTTGAGCTGCGCATCGCGGTAGAGGTTGGCCGCCGCTTTGTTGATGAAGCCGAGCAGCTTGGCGTCGCGGACGTAGGGGAGGGCTTCCGGACGGGGAAGGACGATGTCCATGCTCTCCAGGAACAGCTTGAGCTTGACGGTGAACTCGGCACGGGTGCGGACATCCCGCAGGAGATCGACGCAGGCGGGCACGTCCGAGATGTTTGGGATGCTGCGATCGTGGAAGAGGGCCAGGACGCGATCGTGCCGGTCGGCGAGCTTGGGCAACTCGTCCTTGAGGCTGACGAGGGCACCTTCCACGTCGGTGTCGCTGTAAACGGCAAGGGCCTCCTTGAGATGGCGGCCGACGCCGTAGTAGTCGACGACGAGGCCGCACTCCTTGCCGGCGGCGGTGCGGTTGACCCGGGCGATGGCCTGGAGCAGCTCGTGGCCCTGGATGAAGCGGTCGAGGTAGAGCACCTGCTCGATAGGGGCGTCGAAACCGGTGAGGAGCATGCTCTTGACGCAGAGGACGGCGAGGCCGTCCTGGCGACCGGAATCGGCATGGACGAGGGGCTTCTTGAAGCGCTCGATGCGGAGATCCTGCTTGGCTTTGTCGCTCCACTCCTTCCAGGCCAGGTCCTGGTTGTGACTGCCGGAGATGACGGCGGCGAACTCGAGGCGGCGGATTGCCGGGAGATCCTGGTGGGCGCGGACGAGGAACGCTTGTTCCGGGTCCAGACGCTCCCGCTCCTCGGCGTTCAAGGCGAGGAGGGACGAGTCGAGGGTTTCGAGGCTGGCGATCAGGTCCTGATGGGCTGTGGCAAGGGCCGCCTGGTAGCGGACCGCGGCAAGGCGGCTGGTGGCGACGACCTGGGCCTTGAAGCCGTTTGGCAAGACCACACCGACGTAGTGGCGGAGCATGTCGGCGGCCTTGGCCGCGATCAGCTTTGGGGCCTCCAGGACGTTGCCCTTGGTGGCGTACTTGGCCTTGATCGCCTCCAACTCCTCGGGGGTTCGCTCCTGGAACATGTCCTCGAAGAGTTGGTCGAGGTTGCGGCCGTCGGCGATGGCGCCCTCGGCGGTGCGGCCCTCGTAGAGGATGGGGACGGTGGCGCCGTCGAGTTCCGACTGGCGGATGGTGTAGAGGTCGATGAAGGGGCCGAAGATCTCGTGAGTACGCTTGCGGTCTCCCATGATGATGGGCGTGCCGGTGAAGCCGATCTTGGCGCAATTCGGCAACGCCTTCATCAGATTGGCGTGGAGGGCACTGGCCTGGGAGCGGTGCGCCTCGTCGACGAGAACCAGGATGGCCTCAGACTCGTTGAGGACGGGGAAGGCGTCCTCCCCGAGGAGGAGCCGCGCGGCCTTCTCGCCAGGATCGGCCAGGTAGGGCGGCGGGGCGTCTTCGGCCACCAGCCGGGGCGATGACGGGGCGGTGGAGCCGGGAAATGGAATCACGTCGGCGTCTTCGTCCCGCTCCTGGTATTTCTGGATCATGGCGAAGACGAGATCGGGACCCTGTTCGCGGAGGAGGTTCTTGAGGCCGTCGACGGTGGCCGCTGTGCGGACGGTGTCGCCGGTGAGGGCGGCGGTGGCGCTGAGTTGGTCTTCGAGATCGGTGCGGTCGGTGACGATCACGACCTTGAAGCGGCGCAGATCGGGGAGGCGGCGCATCTTGCGGACGAGGAAGACCATGGTCAGGCTCTTGCCGGAGCCCTGGGTGTGCCAGATGATGCCGCCGCGTTGGTCGCTTTCGCCGTGCTGGGCGCGGGTCTGGCCGGTCTGGAGGCGGCGAACAGCCTCGTGGACGGCGCGGAACTGCTGGTAGCGCGCAATCTTCTTGACCGTGCGGCCCCCGGCGCTGTCGAAGAGCGTGAAGTTGCGGACGACGTCGAGCAAGTGCGCCGGGCGGAGCAGGCCGGCGACGAGAATCTGCTGACTGCTGAGTTGCTCGACGCCGAGGTCGGCGGCCACCTCCGCCATGGGGACGGGGCTGGTGTCCTTCCACTCCAGATAGTGCTCATAGGAGGCGCCGATGGTGGCGACGCGGGCCTCGTAGAAGAAGGTGGAGACGAGCGCCTGGTTGTAGTGGAAGAGGCGCTCGACGCCCTCGTCGCCTTCGACCCAATCACGCTGGTTGGAGTAGCGCAGGAGCTGGGTGATGCCCTCCTCCATCGGGTCGGTGGCAGCGGGACTCTTGCACTCAATGACGACGAGGGGGATGCCGTTCACGAAGAGGACGAGGTCCGGGACGATGAAGGTCTGGCCGCCGGGCGCGTCGACGCGAAACTGGTTGACGACCAGGAAATCGTTGCGCTCCGGGCGCTCGAAGTCGATGAAGCGGACGGTTTGGTCCTTGCCGCCGTGCCGGACGGGATCGCCGTCGACGACCGTGCCCGCGAGGAGTAGTTCGGTAGCGGCTTGGTTGGCCTCCATGAGCCTGGGCGCGCCGAGGCGCTCCAGGGTGCCGACGGCCTGACTGACGCGGGCATCGTCTAGCCAGGGCTCATCGGAGTCGTCAAGGTTGATGCGGCGGACGGCGTCGCGGAGGCGCTCGGTGAAGGCGGGGACATCGATGTCGCCCTCCAGGTGCTGCCAGCCCATGCCGGTGAGCTGCGCGATAAGTGGCAGTTCGACCTGGGTGCGCTCGGAGGGCAACGGAGGAGCGCTCGTCATGGGCCGCTAGTCCGCCGCGACATCCACGGCGAGAATCTCGGTCTGGACGTAGCGCTTGAAGGCCTCCACGTCGATGAAGAAGCGGTACCCGGCTCCGTTCGCCGCTTCCTCGGTTTCCTTCTCCTCGTTGATAAGGAGGGCCACGGGCTGGCTGTACCCGGGCTGGAGGCCCTGCGGCCAGGCAAGGTCGAGCAGCGCAACCGGTTCACCGGTCGTTGGGTCGAGCACCTCATGGTAGAGCTCCCCTTCCGGGAGCCCCTGGGCCAGCACCCAGTCGCTGCAGGCCAGGAGGACGGCATCCTCGTCGGTGGCGTCGCCCACCACGACTACGGGTGATGCCACCGGCTCAGTTGCCTGTGACGCCACGAGCGTCTCCGGGACGTTCCCGGCGTAGAGGCTGTCGAGGAACCCGTTGGCCGCGTCGGCGAGCAATCGGCGGCGCTCATCCAGGAACGCGGGGTAGTTCTCGTACGTCCAGAGCTCGGGGTCGGTCGGGATCCACTGGCTCGCCAGCACGCCCGGGTAGGCCGCTTCGTAGTGGGGCAGGTATTCGGCGGGATCGCGGTCGGTGACCTTGAGATTGGTGTCCTGGGTTAGGAAGATGAAGTTGGCCAGCGAGTGCACCTCCGCCTTGGAGTAGCCGCTCTTGTAGAGCTTGGCCTTGGGGAAGATGTGGTGCAACTCAAGGCGCATCAGGTGCCCAAGAATGGACTTGTTCAGCTCGAGGCCGGTGGCTAGATCCTTGGCGTGGTAGACCCGGGTCAGCATGTAGAGCAGGGGATAGAACCGTGATCCCCTGCTCCAGGTCAGGAAGTCGCCCGGTTGGACGCGGAGGTCCCCGCGATTCTGGCGCAGCTGCCCGATAAGCCGGTCGAGGGCGTCTTCCGGGCTCGCCAGGAGCCGCAGATCTTGGTTGAGGACGGACTCGGTTGAGCCCGCGTAGCGGCCCCAGAGGAAGGTGTGGATGTACCAGTAGAGCAGCTTGTCCCGTTCGCGCTGGGTGGGCAGCTCCCCGCCCCGGAGGTCGAGGTAACGGCAGAGGAGCGGCAGCGAGTAGGGGCTCTTGAGGACAGCGCCGTGGTCCAGCCCGAGGCGCGCCGAGATGGTGTAGAGGAGGCGGTCGACGTGGTGCTCGGCGCGGACCATACCGGCCTGGATCTCGGGTGTGTCAACCTTGGAGAGGGCGTTGAAGATGGCCTCTCCCGTCGTGACGGTGTTGATGCAGCGGAGGAACCACTCCAGATGGAACTTGTACCCGGCGCGGTCCCACTTGCGGAGCCGCTGCTTCATCTCACCGCGCGCTTCCGGCCACGGAGCGCAGATCTTGGCGAGGGCCAGGTCGCCCTTTGAAAGCTCGGTTCCCCCGCTGTTGACGCGGTTGAAGATGTCGCCCACCACGTCGATGGTCTTCTCGGGGCCGCTTACCCGGTCGATGTGGAATTCAATGTCTCGGATGCCCTGGATGCGGTTGAGGCGGCTCAGGCAGGTCATGGCCTTGAGCCCCATCTCGGGAAGTTTGTCCTCAATCGGCTCCAGGATCTCGGCAACATCGGCGGTCTGCATCAGCTTCGTGACGTCCACCCAAGCGGGATTGTCCTTCATCTTGAGGGGCGCGTAGAACTCGAAGGACTGCTCCACCAGATTGAAGTGGAGGCCGGTGAAGGCGGCGGCGTTGCCGTCAAAGAAGCGCGGGGGGCGACCGCGGATGATGCCATAGAGGGTGGTGATGCGCTGCTGACCGTCAAGGAGTAGGTCGACCCAGCCTCCCATTGGCGCGGTGGTATCGCCGCGAGTTGCCGCGTTGTCGACGTTCGTCTCCCAGATGAGCAGGCCACCGACCGGATGCCGCCGGTAGAGAGAGTCCATGAGGCCGCGGACCTGGTCGCGGTTCCAGACGTAGCCCCGCTGGAACTCAGGCAGCGCCATCTTGCCGAGGTCGATCTGTTCGAGGATCGTCCCAATCTTCACACCATCACCTCCTCAGGAACTGGCACCCGCACCCGGCCGGTTAGCAAGTCGTGCATCAGCCCCTGCTTAAGCTTCTTGAGCTTGTCGCAGAAGTCCTCCTCGGAGGAGATACGGGCGACAGCGCCCGCCAGCATGGCGTTGATGCGCTCCTGCTCGTCTAAAGTGGGAAGAGCAACGAGCACAGACCTGAAGTCTTTCAAGGTGATCTTTGGTCGGGTGACGCCACCTGTGATCGCGCGCACCTGTCGACGCGCTGCATCGCTGTTTACGAACAGAGCCAGCCAGTCCACGGAGACGACATTGCGATCCGGTCGCAAACGAATGACGTCAGCCGTAATAATGCCTGGCCTCATCCCAAAGGGATAAACACACGCAATGCACTGCTGGAGTTGCCCCGCTACGGTGGACACTCGATCATTGGGCATTGGATGCTCGTGA
>JAUJMG010000216.1 GCA_030446955.1 Thermomicrobiales bacterium | reverse complement strand
ATCTCGGCGAAGCTCTTGCGGTCGGCGTCCCGCACGACGGGGACGACCAGGCCCTCCTCGACGCCGACCGCGACGCCGATGTCGTAGTGCTTCTTGAGCACCAGCTCGTCGCCCTGGATCTCGGCGTTGACCTGGGGGAAGGCCTTCAGGGCGCCGATGGACGCCTTGGTGAAGAAGGACATGAAGCCGAGGCCGACGCCGTGGCGCTCTTTGAATGCGTCCTTGCGGCGGGAGCGGACGGCCATCACCGCGGTCATGTCCACCTCGTTGAAGGTGGTGAGCATGGCGGCGGTCTGCTGGGCCTGGACCAGCCGCTGGGCGATGGTCTGACGGCGGCGGGAGAGGCGAACCCGCTCCTCCCGTGGATCGGCCGGCAGCCCAGGCGCGGCGGGAGCCGCAGTTGCTTGAACAGGTTGGGGCGTCGGCGCCGGTGCGGGAGCAGGTGGCGGGGCAGCAGGACTGGGTGCCGCTGGGGCCGGAGCCGGGGCCTGCGCCTGGCGGGCCGCTTGGGCAAGGACATCCTCCCGGGTGACGCGGCCAGCCGGACCGCTGCCGACGACCGTCGCCAGATCGACGTGGTGCTCCTCTGCAAGGCGGCGCACCGCCGGGGCGGCCCGACCGCTCCCGAACGCATCGCCGGTGGGCGCGGCGGCCGGGGGAGCGGGAGGGGGCGTGGGCGTCGAGACGGCCGCGGGTTGGGCCGGACCTCCATCCGGAGCGACGGCCGGGGCCGTGTCCTGGGAGGCGAGGGGGGCGGAGACGCCGTTGGCGTCGGCGACGACCTGCGGCTCGGCCGCCGGCGGCCGAGCCGCGGCCTCGGCGGGAGCGGTGCCGTTGCCGGCCGTCGCCCCGTCGCTCGCGCCGACCAGGCCGAGCACCTCGCCGACCGTGACGACGTCCCCTTCCTGCTTGTCGATCCGGGAGAGGACGCCGTCCTCGGCGGCGGTGACGTCCAGGTTGACCTTGTCCGTCTCCAACTCGACCACGGTCTCGCCGCGACTGACCTCGTCGCCCTCCGCCTTCAGCCACTGGCCGACGACCGCGTCGACCAGCGACTCTCCAAGCGGCGGCACCACGATCTCGACCGGCATGCCCTCTACTCCCGGGGCGGTGCGCCCCATGCTTGATCCTGCAATCGACGCGGCGAGGTGACCGACGCGCGGCTAGCCCACCTGCGGGTCGCTCTTGGCCTTGGCCTTCGCTCGCGTGCCAGCCTTCGCCCCGTTGGTCCCGCCGGATGCGCTCGCGGCGGCAACACCCCGCGCCGCTCCGTTGGCCGTCCCGTGGTCGGTGGCCCGACCGTTCGTGCCGTTGCCGCCCGCGCCGGCTCCGTCCCCGGAACCACTCCCCGACGCGGCGATCGCCGGTGCGACGCCGGCATAGGCATCCGCGACGATGCGGGCCTGTTCCTCGGCGTGGCGATCGGCGGAGCCCTCGGCGGGGCTCGCTCGCTCCGGCCGCCCGATGTAGCGAATCGGCAGCGCGTTGTCAACAAGCTCCCGCAGGCGGGACTCCATGAAGCCCCATGCGCCCATGTTCCGCGGCTCCTCCTGGAGCCAAACGATCTCGGTCAGGTTCGGATAGGCGTCGATGACGGACCGCAGCGCCGTGTTCTGGAACGGCGCGAGCTGCTCGACCCGGGCGATGGCGACATTCTCGGCCGCCCGCTCCGGGCTCGCGTCCAGATCCACGTAGACCTTGCCAGTACAGAGCACCAGGCGGGTGACCGCGTTTCGTCGATCGGCGGCTCGCGGATCATCCAAGACCGGGCGGAAGGTGCCACCGGTCAAGTCCTCCATCGGGGAGGCGGCGAGCGGGTGGCGAAGCAGGCTCTTGGGGGTCATCAAGACCAGTGGCCGCGGATCTTCGGTGAGGCGGGCCGCCTGGCGGCGCAGTAGGTGGAAGTACTGGGCGGCGGTGGTGCAGTTGGCGACGCGAATGTTGTCCCCGGCCGCGAGCTGGAGGAACCGCTCCAACCGCCCGCTGGAGTGCTCCGGCCCCTGCCCCTCGAAGCCGTGCGGCAGGAGCATCACCAGCGAGGGATGCTGCCGCCACTTGGCGCGGGCGGCGACGAGGAACTGGTCGATGATCACCTGGGCACCGTTGACAAAGTCGCCGAACTGGGCCTCCCAGAGCACCAGCGCGTCGGGCGCGTGGACGCTGTAGCCGTACTCGAAGCCGACGGTGGCGGCCTCGGAGAGGGGGCTGTTGTAGACCGCGAACGAGGCCTTGGCCCCGGGCACGTGGTGGAGGGGCACATGCTCGGCGCCGGTGGCGGCGTCGTGCAGCACCAGGTGGCGCTGGCTGAAGGTGCCGCGCTGGACATCCTGCCCGGTGAGGCGGATGGGGGTGCCGTCAACCAGGATCGCGGCGAAGGCCAGCGATTCGGCGTGGGCCCAATCGACCTTGCCGCCCGGGGTGTCCGGGATCGCGCGGCGGCGCTCCCACTGGCGGGCGAGCTTGGCGTTCGGCTTGAAGTCAGCCGGCAGGGCGTGGATTACGTCGTGGAGGGCGCGCAGCTTGTCCGGCGCGACGGCGGTCTCGACCTCCCGGCGTGGCGTCCGCGGCGGCATCTCCTCGTCCGGCGGGGCGTCGCCTTCGGTGACGGAGCGGCGCACCTCGGCCAGGCGGCTCATGGCCGCCTTCTCCATCGCCGCCACCTCGTCGGCGGTGACGATCCCCTCGTTCACGAGACGCTCGGCCCAGCGAGCACGGACCGTGGGGTGCTTGGTCACCACCTCGTACATCTTTGGCTGGGTGAAGGCCGGTTCGTCGCCCTCGTTGTGACCCCAGCGGCGATAGCCGACCAGATCGATCAGGAAGTCCTTGCCGAAGCGGTCGCGGTAGGCACTGGCGAGGCGGGCCGCCATCAGGCAGGCCTCGGGATCGTCGGCGTTGACGTGGACGATCGGGACCTCGAAGCCCTTGGCGAGGTCGCTGGCGTAGAGGGTGGAGCGGGCGTCCGGCCAGTCGGTGGTGAACCCGATCTGGTTGTTGACGATGACGTGGATGGTGCCGCCGGTGGTGTAGCCGGGCAGGCCTGAGAGGTTGAACGTTTCGGCGACGATGCCCTGGCCGGGGAAGGCGGCATCGCCATGGAGCAGGATGGGCATGCTCGCCTTGGGATCCTGGCGCGGCGGGCCGGCCTGATCCCGGAGATCCTGGGAGGCGCGGGCCATGCCCTCCACCACCGGATTGACAAACTCCAGGTGGCTCGGGTTCGGCGCCAGCACCACCGGCACCGCGACCAACTCCCCGGTCACGGTGTCCCGCACCAGGCGGGCGCCGAGGTGGTACTTGACGTCGCCCGTGCCGTCGTCGGCGACATCGGAGGGCGGGGTCGCGGCGCGGCTGCGGGACCCCTCGAAGGCCGCCAGGATGGCGGCGTAGGGCTTGCCGAGGACGTGGGTCATCACGTTCAGGCGGCCGCGGTGGGCCATCCCGAGCACGATCTCGCGGGTGCCCCCGGCGGCCGCGGAGTGGATGACCTCGTGCAGCATCGGCACCAGAACGTCGGTGCCCTCGATCGAGAAGCGCTTCTGGCCGAGGTAGGTCTGGTGGATGAAGCGCTCGAAGGCCTCGACCTGGGTGAGGCGGCCAAGGAGGGCGCGCTTAGTCTCGGGGCTCAACCCGGGCGCGAAGCGGCCGCACTCCACGGCGTCGCGCAGCCAGGCGCGCTCGCCCGGCTCCTGGACGTGGTCGAAGTCGAAGGCGGCGGTGCGGGTGTAGACCGCGCGGAGGCGGGCAATGGCGTCGGCAGCGTCCGTCGCGTCGACGGAGGGCGGCCCCCCGACCACCCGGGCCGGCAACGCCCGGAGGGCGCCCTCGTCCAGGCCGTGCAGGGCGAGGTCCAGCTCCGGCGCGCCCGGCGGGTCGCCGCCGAGCGGGTCCAGCCGGACGGCGCGGTGGCCGTATTCCCGGATCGACTGGGCCAGGGCCACCGCGCCGACGACCGCGTCCACGTTGGCCGGAGCGGCACCGGAGCCAGCCGGCGTGGCGGTAGCAAGGGCCGAAGAACCGTTGGTTACGGTCGAACCGTTAGACCGGAGGGCGGCTGGGTCGAGCGCGGCGAAGAAGGCCCGCGTCTCGGCATCGACCGCGTTGGGATCCTCCAGATACCGGTCGTAGAGCTCCAGCACGTAGCCGGCGTTCGGTCCGTAGAACGCGCTCAGGTCGCTCATCGCAGTCCCATCCGCCTCCTCGCCGCGCGGGTTTCGGCTCCCTCTGGCACGACTGCTCAGGGCGCCAACGCGGTGAATAGACGCCGCTCGCGGCACCGAATCAATCGGTATGCCCAGACGAAGCGGCGGTCCGCGCTTCTCCTTAATGCTTCCTCTAAGGATAGCACGGGAGGGGATCCAACCGGCCGTCGGGGGCCCCGACCGATGGCTTCATCCCGTGAACTGAGCACCTGACATTGTCGTGGGACTGACCGTCTTGGGCTGCAGAGGACTCTCACCCCTCCCGGATGCTGCACCTCGCGGTTCTGGATACTACCTCCATCGACACCTCATACAGATCCACGCCTATCAAGGATCAGCCTGGGCAGTGTCTCACTGCTCCGATTGTCACTTGCCTGTCACAGACGCATCATCTGCCTCAAGGGAGCGACACGGGACGAAGGACCGAGACGATTCGGGCAAGGACAACCGGGGTTGACCTCACGTCGAGGCCTGGTTATGAACAAGGCGCGATTGCCGATGGAATGGAAAGGGGCATGCGGTGCGAGTTCTGGTGCTTGGCGGGACGAACTTCATCGGGCCGGACGTGGTTCGGCACCTCGTCGCTGACGGGCACGCCGTAACGGTCTTTCACCGCGGTAAGACCGAAGCCGATCTGCCGCCGGGTGTGGCGCACCTGCATGGGGACCGGCGGGACCTGGCCGCCTTTGGGGAGGAGTTCGGGCGGGTGGCTCCAGAGACGGTGCTGGACATGCGCCCGTTGGGGGAGGCCGACGCGCGAGCAGTCGTTGACGCCTTTCGCGGGATCGCGGGGCGGGTGGTGGCGATCAGCAGCCAGGATGTCTACCGGGCCTACGACCGAATCAACCGGCGCGACCCCGGACCACCCGACCCGATCCCGCTGACGGAGGAGGCGCCGCTGCGGGAGAAGCTTTTTCCGTACCGGGGAGAGACCGTGCGCGCCGAGGACGACCCGATGCGCTGGGCGGACGAGTACGACAAGATCCTGGTCGAGCGGGTGGTCCTGGGGGACCAGGATCTGGCGGGGACCACGCTGCGGCTGCCCGCCGTCTACGGCCCGCGGGACGGCCAGCGTCGCTTCTTCAACTACCTGAAGCGGATGGACGATGGGCGGCCGGCGATCCTGCTGCCCGCATCGATGGCCGCCTGGCGCTGGTCGCGCGGGTACGTGGAGAACGTGGCGGCGGCGATCGCGCGGGCCGTGGCCGACGACCGCGCCGCGGGCCGGGTCTACAACGTGGCCGAACCCGATCCCCTGTCGGAGGCGGACCTAGTGCGCCTCCTCGGCCGGATCGCCGGCTGGACGGGCGAGGTCGTGGTCGTTCCGGACGAGGAACTGCCGGAGGGGATGCAAGCAGGCATCGATGCGGCCCAGGAGCTGATCGCCGACACCTCCCGCATCCGAACCGAGCTGGGGTACGTGGAGGCGGTGC
This sequence comes from Thermomicrobiales bacterium, assembly GCA_030446955.1. Classification (GTDB taxonomy): domain Bacteria; phylum Chloroflexota; class Chloroflexia; order Thermomicrobiales; family UBA6265; genus LC2-1. The sequence continues at coordinate 1,225 of JAUJMG010000216.1, read as the reverse complement.
CAAGGGAGGAGGCGTTGGCCCGGACGATCGCCTGGGAGCGAGCTCATCCGCCTGCGGAGGTGGATCCTGCCCAGTTCGATTACGCGGCCGAGGACGAGATCCTGGCGAGAGTCCGGACCGGGCGATAGGAATCCGTCCATCTCCATCTTAGCGGTTGTCGTTCCCCCGGCGTCGGCGTCTGCGTGCCCGGGATGCACTCCTGGGGACATCAACGAACCCCATCCCGGACTGAGCAGGGGCTGGCGGCCACGGAGGCCCCGCGTGGAGATTAGGGCGCTCCGTGACCCGGGGGCGACATCCTGACGGAGGGGGTTCCAGGGTGGATCGCGGACGCTTGCGGGGCGGCAGAACGATCGAGCAACCGCCGGTTTTATCGTGGTTAGGTAAACCTTCGACGCAAGCAATGGTCTTCGTCGGCGACGCGGGGTCTACCGGACGGCCCCGCTCAGGATGGGGGCGGTAAGCTGATCCTGACGCTCCGAGGTGGCTGGGTTGACGACGGGGATCCCGACGGCGCCGTAGGTGGCGAGGCGCTCCGCCGTGACCAGGGTGAGCCAGCCGGTACCGTCCGGCCTGACCCGCAGATCGTCGACCTTTGTACGGGCTCAGGCCCGCGCGATCCAGACGCGGTAGCTGCGGTCGGTGGCCGAGGGGGAACCCGTCCACCACCAGGCGACTGTGGGACTGTCCGGGCTCTCAGATCCCTGCGCCATCCTCCGGCACCATGCTCTAGGATGGGCGGCGTGATCTGCCCATCAGCGAAGCAGGCTGACCCGGCTGCTGGGGGACGCTGTCGTCCGACTCCAAGTGTGGCAGGGGCGAAGGGACCGGACGCCGGGAATGGTTGGCAGCCCCACTGCCCTGCTGGGAGGAGCGGCGAGGGGGACCCTTATCCTTGCCGCGAGAGGACGACCAACAACCACCTCAGGAGGAGGATCGGGATGGCGAAGAACGGTTCGACCAAGACGAAGAACAAGGCGGCCAAGGATCTCAATTTGCTCCCAGCGAAGACGGACGGGCGCGGGCCAAGACTGAACGGCGAGACGCCGACGATCGGCTGGCGGATCGAGCAGCCGGAGTACGACGCGCGGGTGGCGCGGGTCCGGCGGGAGCTGGCGGCACGCAAGCTGGACGCGCTGGTGCTCTTCCACCCGATCCGGATGGCCTACGTCTCCGGCTTCTTCCACCTCAGCACCGAGCGCCCGATGGCGATCGTCGTCCCGGC
>JAUJMG010000026.1 GCA_030446955.1 Thermomicrobiales bacterium | reverse complement strand
CCTCATCGAGGAAGATCGTGCCCTTGTTGGCCATCTCAAAGCGGCCCTTGCGCTGTGCGAGGGCACCGGTGAAGGCGCCCTTCTCGTGGCCGAACAGCTCACTTTCCAGCAGTGTTTCAGGCAGCGCAGCGCAGTTGACCTTGATGAGCGGACCCCGGGCGTAGCTTGAGCTGTTATGCAGGATCGTCGCGACCAGTTCCTTACCGGTCCCGGTTTCTCCCGTGACCAGCACGGTCGCGTCTGAACGGGCGACTCGCCCAATGGTCTTATAGACCTCCTGCATCGCGGCACTGTTGCCGATCAAGACCTCGTTCGGGTCTCGCTCGCCAAGGCGAGTGGAGAGGACCTGGACCTGCTCGCTGAGCGATTGCCGCTCAAAGAACCGCCGGATGGTGATCAACACATGGTCGAGGTCGAACGGCTTGGTGATGTAGTCGTAGGCGCCCAGCTGGATCGCGTCGATGGCCACGTTCGACGTGCCATACGCGGTCATGATGACCACCGGCAGGGTCATCATGCTCCCGTCGGATCCGGCCTTCGCCTCGCGCAGCACATCCAGCCCGCTCTTGTCAGGCATCCGGACATCCATCAGGACCAGGTCTGGCCGGGAGCCATTGGAGCTATTGAGGGCGCTCAGGACGCCGACGCCGTTGTCTGCCTCGGCGACGTCATATCCCTCGTCCTCTAGAAAGTCGCGTAGCACGCCGCGGATCGCCGCGTCGTCATCCGCGATCAGGATTCGTTGCATCCAAACGTTCTCCACGGCATGGCCTGCCGTTTGGCGGTGAGCTGGCTAGGACTGGACTTGGCCATGTCTTGGACACAGCCGGGTGTTTGATATCGCCATTATACATCCGCGTCTCCAGACACTCATGGCCCCGGGCCCCGGTATACTCGGTGGATTAGCTACAGATGATGGACGTTGGAGGCGGTACGTGGTGTGCAAGGCCCGGGTGGTGCTCGTAGGGTTCAGCGGGTCCGGCAAGAGCACCGTTGGGCGTCTGCTCGCTGATCGGCTCGGCTGGGACTTTGTCGACACGGACGCGGCTATCGAGGCGGCATTCGGGGCAAGCGTGCCGTCCATCTTCGAGCAGCACGGGGAGCCCGTCTTCCGCTCGGCCGAGCGACGAGCACTTCAGGGGGCGATCACCAGCGACCATGTCGTGGTCGCCACGGGTGGCGGCGCGGTGACGGACGAGACAGTGTGGGCGGGGGATGCCCTAGGAAGCGCCGAGACCCTCGTCGTGACGCTGGAAGCCTCGGCACCAACCATGTTGGCCCGGTTGGCTGCCCAGCAGGCACGCGACGGGGATGCGGTCCGCCGCCCCCTTCTGGAGAGCGACAGCCCGATCGACCGTGTCAGCGAGCTGAAGCGCCGCAGGCAGGAGTCCTACGATCGGGCGGACGTGACGCTCGTCGTGGACATGCTGAGCCCAGAGCAGGTCGTGGACGAGATCCAGAAACTGCTTCACCTTAAAGATCCTCCAGAAGCCCCCGACCTCGTCCTCGAGGCGCCGTCCGGGGCATCTGCCATCTTTGTCCGGCTGGGGGCTGCCGGCGCGGTCGGTGGTCTGACACGAGAGCGCTGGCCGCGGGCGCGCCGCGCCTGGATCGTGACGGACGAGCGGGTTGGCGCTCTGCATGAGGAGCGTGTTCAAACTGGGCTCGCTGTCAGCGGATTCGATGTCCGCAGCCGGAGGGTTCCACCCGGCGAGGGCAGCAAGAGCCTGCGGGTCGTTAGCGATCTGTATGACTGGCTGCTGGGGAGCGGCGTGGAGCGCGGGGACGTGGTCATCGCGCTGGGAGGCGGAGTGATCGGAGACCTCGCCGGGTTCGTCGCGGCCACCTGTCTCCGCGGTCTTGGATTGGTCCAGATCCCGACCAGCTTGCTGGCCATGGTGGACAGCAGCGTCGGCGGTAAGACCGGCGTCAACCATCAGGTTGGCAAGAATTTGATCGGGGCCTTCTATCAACCACCGCTAGTCGTTATCGATCCGGTGTTTCTCCGTACGCTGCCCGTCCGGGACCTCACCTCCGGTTGGGCGGAAGTGGTCAAGCATGCCGTCATCCAGCCCTCGACGCCGAGGGGGGAGCGGGGAGATCTGCTGACGTTCTTGGAGCGCAATGTCGCTCGTCTCCGTGATCTTGAGGAGCCGGCAACCACGTATGGCATCCAGCGGAACGTGGCCTTGAAAGCCGCCGTGGTCGCGGAGGACGAGCGAGAGGCGGGCACGCGGGCCCTCCTGAACTTTGGACACACCCTCGGCCACGCGATCGAGGCCGCGGGTTATCGCTATCTCCACGGTGAGGCGATCGCAGTAGGCATGCGCGCCGCGGCACGGATCGGTGCCGGGATGGGGACATGCGACCAGTCGTTCGTTGCCCGGCTCGACGCGCTGCTTGACCAGTTCGGTCTTCCGCGGACGGCCGATGTGGAGAGGCAGCACGTGCTCGACCTGGTGGTGACGGACAAGAAGCGAGAGGCAGGCCGGCAGCGCTGGGTGCTGCCCATGGCCGAGGGAGGGGCCTGCATTCGAGACGACGTGCCGGCGGCATTGATCGAGGAGGCTTTGAGCGCGGTGGTGGCACCGGTTCCCAAGGCAGCATCAGTGCCGCGTAAGTAAGCGGTGGCGGCCGCTATCTCCCGTACTACGCACAGTCGCCTGGCAGAGGCTTTCGCCGGCTCACACTAAGCAGCACTAACCACCCGCATTTGGCGTCAAGTCGGCGCCCCATGCTATTCTCGGACGTTCGGAGTCGCCCATCGTCCCCGTGGGCGGCGTTTTTCGTGCGTATTGTCAGGGAGCCGGTGCCCCACATGGGCGGAGAGACCTCGATGAGGGCGGCACCGCGGGTGGTCGTCAGTGCGTCCCTCGCTTACGACTACATCATGTCGTTTCCTGGGTCATTCAAAGACCACATCTTGCCGGATAAGGCACACGTCCTCTCAGTAAGCTTCTTGGTTGACTCGCTGCGGCGGCAGCGGGGCGGTGTCGGTGGCAATATCGCTTACAACCTGGCGCTTCTAGGGGAACGGGCTGCCGTGGTGGGTGCCGCAGGTCCGGACTTTGCCGAGTACCGCGCCATCTTCGACGGCCTGGGGATCGATACCCACTTGGTGCCGGAGGTGGCCGATCAGCTGACCGCCTACGCCTTCATGATGACGGACCTGGCAGGTAATCAGATAGCGGCCTTCTATCCAGGCGCTCTCGATCACGCTGGCGAGGTCGATACGGTTGATGTCGCCAGCCAGGCGGTGCTCGGGCTGGTCGGAGCGACGGCGCCGGACGCGATGCGCCGCCACGCGGCGGAGTTTGCCGGCACCGGGTGCAAGTTGGTCTACGACCCATCACAGCAGGTGGTGGCGCTGCCAGCAGAGGACATCAAGGCGGGGGTGGACGCAGCCTGGGCCGTCGTCGGCAACGATTACGAACTGGCGATGATCGCGCAAAAGACCGGCTTGACTGTCGAGGCTATCGCTGATCGGGTTTCACTCGTCGCCGTCACATTTGGGGAATCAGGCTCCGAACTGCGGCAGGATGGCGAGGTGGTGAAGATCCCGGCGGTCCCGCCGGACTCACTAGCAGACCCAACCGGCGGCGGTGACGCCTACCGGGCTGGATTGCTGAAGGGCATCCTGCTTGGGTTGGAGTTGCCTTTGGTTGGAAGAATTGCGGCTCTCACGGCAACGTATGCCATCGAGCGGCACGGGACCCAGGAGCACGTGTTCGCCCCGGAAGCGTTCGTGGCGCGCTTCGATAGCGCGTTCCCCGACTACGCTGGCGCTATCTCGGTAGGCCAGTTCGTCATTGGCAACGAGGTGCCGACAGCAACCATTCATTGATTAATGACTGGCAGTCCGGGGGCGCCGGCGCCGGCAAGGTATGAACGGAGGAAGGGATTCATGACCTCGACGATGCCCAGCTCGCGGAACTTCGACATCAAAGACCCCTCGCTCGCCGCTGACGGACGGCGGCGTATCGAGTGGGCTGCGCGGGAGATGCCGGTTCTACGGCAGATTCGGGAAAGCTTCGCGGCGGAGCGCCCGCTGGCTGATGTGCGGATGCTGGTCTGCGCCCACATCACCACGGAGACCGCGAATCTCGCTCTTGCCCTCCAGGCCGGCGGCGCCGACGCGGTGCTCTGCGCCAGCAATCCCCTCTCCACCCAGGATGACGTGGCAGCGGCCCTGGTCGAAGAGGGCATCCCCGTCTTCGCGATCAAAGGTGAAGATAACGACACGTACTACCGGCACATCCGGGCGGCCCTCGATCACAAGCCGCAGGTCGTCATCGATGACGGAGCCGATGTCGTCACCATGATCCATCGGGATCGCACGGATCTGCTTCCGGAGATCATCGGCGCGACAGAAGAGACAACGACGGGCGTGGTTCGTGACCGCGCGATGGAGCGGGATGGAGTCCTGAAGTTCCCGATCATCGCCGTCAACGATGCGGACACCAAGCACTTCTTTGATAACCGGTATGGCACCGGGCAGAGCACCATCGATGGCATCTTGCGCGCGACCAACATCTTGCTGGCCGGCAAGACCGTGGTCGTGGCCGGATATGGCTGGTGTGGTAAGGGCATCGCGAGCCGGCTGCGCGGCATGGGCGCTCGGGTGTTCGTGACCGAGATCGATCCGATCAAGGCGCTTGAAGCGGCCATGGACGGCTTCACGGTGACGACCATGACTCGGGCGGCGGCGCTAGGCGACCTCTTTGTCACTGCCACCGGCAATATCAATGTCATCGATCGACCGCATCTGGAGCAGATGAAGGACGGCGCCATCGTCGCCAACTCTGGCCACTTCAACGCCGAGGTCAACCTCACGGCGTTGGAGGAGATGTCTGGTGAAGGGCGGCGGACGCTGCGGCCAATGGTGGAGGAGTTCCTGATCGGCCCGGAACAGCGCGTGATCGTCCTCGGCGAGGGACGGTTGATCAACCTCGCGGCCGCGGAAGGCCACCCGGCCAGCGTGATGGACATGAGCTTCGCCAACCAGGCCCTGGCCGCCGGTTACATCGTTCGCGAGGGACGGACCTTGCAGCCCATGGTCTACCGTGTGCCGGAGGAGATTGACCGGGAGATCGCGCGCCTTAAGCTAGCGGCGATGGGTGTCGAGATCGATCAGTTGACCGAGGAGCAGACCCACTACCTGAACTCCTGGGAGGCCGGCACCTAAACGGCAGCTAGGCGAGCGCCGGGGAGGAGGCGACAATCTCCCACGGCAGCCGGCTACCGCTGGGAATGCAACCCCAAGGTCGTGAATGCTCGACCCCTTGACTTCCTGGCTGCTCGAATCCCGGGCCCACACACGAGAGAGGACGCGAGACGATGGGAATGGGATCCACGTTCGGGACAGCGGCACAGACCTTTTTTACATCCGAGTCAGTGACGGAGGGGCATCCGGACAAGGTCTGTGACCAGATTTCCGACGCGGTGCTCGATGCCGTGATGCGGGACGATCCGATGGGACGCGTCGCTTGTGAGACGGCGGCGACCACGGGATCGATCCTGGTCTTCGGCGAGATCACGACCGAGACCTACGTGGACATCCCGAGGGTCGTGCGCGAGGTGGTGCGGGACATCGGCTACACCAGCTCCGAGCACGGCTTCGATGCTCACACCTGCGGCGTTCTGGTTTCGATCAAGGAGCAGAGCAAGGAGATTGCGGCCGGGGTCGACGAGGCGTTGGAGGTGCGCGACAGTCACGGGCAGCGCGATCCCTATGAACTTACCGGCGCCGGTGACCAAGGGATGATGATCGGCTTTGCCTGCAACGAGACGCAGGAGTTGATGCCGCTCCCCATCTCGCTCGCTCACCGGATCTGCCGTCGGCTGTCCGAGGCGCGCCGGGAAGGCGAGTTGCCCTATCTCCGCCCGGATGGCAAGAGCCAGGTCACGGTGGAGTATCGGCACGGCAAGCCGCACCGAATCGACACCGTGGTGGTCTCAACGCAGCACAGTGCCGAGGTAGCGAATGAGCGGATCGAGCATGACGTGAAGCACCTCGTGGTGCGCCAGGCAGTGCCGCGGGATCTCCTCGACGCTGATACCAACTACTGGATCAACCCGAGTGGTCGTTTCGTTGAGGGTGGCCCGGCGACCGATGCAGGTCTGACAGGCCGCAAGATTATTGTTGATACCTACGGCGGCATGGCTCGCCATGGTGGCGGCGCGTTCTCTGGTAAAGACGCGACGAAGGTCGACCGCTCTGCGGCATACGCTGCACGCTACGTCGCGAAGAACGTGGTGGCTGCGGGTCTCGCGGACCGGTTTGAGCTGCAGATTTCCTATGCGATTGGAATGGCGCACCCTGTATCGATCATGGTCGAAACTTTTGGCACCGGGCACATGAGCGACGAGAAAATCGAGGCGCTGGTCCGGGAGCATTTCGACCTTCGCCCGGCGGCGATCATCGAGACGTTGGGACTCCGCCGGCCGATCTACCGGCAGACCGCCGCCTATGGTCACTTCGGTCGCCCCGATTTGGATCTCCCTTGGGAGCGGACTGACAGGGCAGCCGCCCTCGCGGAAGCGGCGGGTTTGGCTCGGGCGGAGCCGGTCGCGGTTCAGGACTAGCGGACGAACTTCTCAAGCATCACCCGAGGTCTCGACACGATGAGGGGGGAGGCCGGGCCGGAGCGCCCGGCCACTTTCGTTCATGGCGTGGTGATGGGTATGATGGATTTTCAGGAGCGGTCTGTAGCGCGCGTGGTCCTGGATCCCTGACCTCAGCTCGGCAACTCCTCGACCGCTCCTAGTTCTTCCACCGCTGTGACGATCATCGTGGTCAAGGCATCGAAGAGCCACTCTCCCTCGGCGGCTGTCGCGGAAGCTGGATCGCCGAAGTACCCCTGGGTGCCCCCTGCTTCGGCGAAGGTGCGGGCGCCGTCCCGGAGGCGGCTAGGGAGATCAACCCAGACCGGTGGGAGGGTGGACAGAAGGTCGATGCGAACCTGATCCGGCGCGGCCACGAGCATGAGGGATGTTTCGTACGAGCCGGCGTGGCGAGCTCCGCGCTGGAACTCCTCGGACAAGGTAGCGGCCCAACGGTCCTGTCGCTGGTCCGGGAAGGCGATTCTCGCGCTGGTGGCAGCGATGGCGGTATCGACGCCGGCTCGCACTGCAGTGACGTGGGCCGGCTCCAAGTGGGCATTGACCACGGCCAGGCGGCGGGGCCCGCCCGCCGCGAGGTGGGAGAGAACGCTGGCGACCAAGCCCGTGAGGACATCCGCCGGCGCGGGGACCGTGCCGACGAAGCAGGTTCCGACGTAACTGACGCCATAGTTGATTGGCGGAGCGAGCACCACTGCCTCTCCTTGGCCGACTAGCCGAGCCGCCGCCCGGCGCGCCGTCTCGACGGCGATGATGACGTCCGTGTTAAGCGGCAGGTGGGGGCCATGGGCTTCAACCGCGCCAACGGGCAGCAGGACCACGGTTGCCGATCTCAGCGCGGCCTCCGCTTCGATCCACGTTAAGCGTGCTAGGTCGAGCGGACCCTCCTCCTTCTCCTCAGCATCCATCCGCGAATCGCTCCTGCTTCTCGGAAGAGGCCGTCATTGTGCTATACCACCATGGCCGCGACCCGGCATCAGGTAGTCGGTAGGGATTCAATGAAGCTTATTGTGGCGATCGTGCAAGACTACGACACGGACCGTCTGCTGCGGGCGGTCAGCGAGCTTGGTCTCAGGGCGACACGGATCGCTAGTACGGGGGGGTTTCTGCGAACGGGTAATACGACGGTGCTGATGGGTGTGGGTGATGCGCAAGTCGCTCCGGGGTTGGATGCCATCCGCCGCATCTGCTGCTCGCGGGTGGAGCAGCCTGCCAATCCGGTGGTTGGAGACCTAACGGAATGGTATCCACCGGGTGTTGTCGAAGTGACGGTCGGCGGCGCGGTGGTCTTTGTGGTTCCGGTCGGACGCTTTGTACGCTATGACGGTCTGGACGATGGGTAGGAGGTGCGCGTTGGCGACACCGAGGCGAATGGATCGGTGGCGGCGTCGTTTGATCGAATACGGGGCAGCCCTCGTCCTCACGATGGCTTTGTTCGCCCCGGCGACCGAGGGGCGGCCGAGGCCGACCTTCGCCGTGGTCCGACTACTCCACCGGCGCGGGGCGATGGGGTTTGATCCTCGCGAAGTCGTGGCTTCGGGCGTTGTGCTAACGGTGCCGATTGCTGGAACGCAGAACGGCCACGTCAGCACAACACCGCCCCTCGTGAGCTCGAACTGAAAGTTCTGGCGACGATATCCGATGAGGATGTTGGTTGCCTCGCGCTAGCCCGCCCCCGCGACCGCCTCCGCACCGTACTTGGCCTCCGTGGACAGCATGGGGGCCAGGATCTGCTGCATCGCCATCACGTGGCTGCAGGTGTCTCCGACCGCGTGCGACTCAAAGGTGTGGCACGTGCACGACCAGTTAGGGCCGTTCAAGCGGACGGTGTAGTCGTCGTGACTCCCCCGAAATGTGGCTTCAATCTGGGAGAGCTGAATTCGCTCCGGCTCGCGGGCGTAGCGGTGGGCCTTCTCGATCTTGCCGATCATGCTCGAGTTCATCCCGTCGCTCCTCCATGTTCGACGACTATCCCTCGACGGCCTTCCCTCCCGTGCAGCCGTGGTACCCCGTAAATGGACCCGGAAAAACAGACCAGCACCGTGATGCTTGCGCACCAGGTGCTGGACCGGGAGATCCGGATTGGAGGCAGAGGCGGTCCATACGCGCGCTCCCAGCTGTTGTCCGCCCCTCGTTCCCACGCTGCTCAACGTCAAGGAGGTTGTGAGAACCGAGTATAGCAACGGGCACTCGGGTCCGCTACCCCTCGCCCCCCCCGTTTTTCACGGAGCCAGTGGTCGCGAAGCTATACTCCACATGACCATAGAAGTCGGAGACGGGAGAGGGTGGATGGAGGGCGCTTCCACACAGCCGAAACTGAGCGCTGCGGTGTTGGCCGGCGGGCAGAGTCGTCGAATGGGACGCGATAAGGCCCTGCTTCCGCTTCGTCCTGGTGACCCGCCCCTCGCGGCTACGGTGATCGCGCAAGCTCGTCTCGTAGCTGACGAAGTTTTTGTCGTCGCGCGAGACCGCCCGGCCTACGAAGCGTTCGGGGTTCCGGTGGTGCCGGATCTGGAACACGACGCTGGAACCCTGGGTGGAATCGCGACAGCGCTCGACGCGGCGGCCAATGACTACTGTCTCGTGCTGGCCTGCGATCTTCCGTTCCTCAGCCCCGCGCTGCTCAGGTGGCTGGCAGCTCAGCCCCGAGACTACGATGCGCTAGTTCCGCGTTTGCCTGGAGAGAGCCGCCAGGGCGGCGGTTTCGTGTACCAGACCCTCCACGCGATCTACGCGAAGCGCTGCTTGCCCGTTATCCAGCAGCGACTGGCCCAGGGACGGCGGCAGATCGTCGGATTCTTCGATGAGGTGCGCCTGCGTCCTGTCGAAGCCGAGGTCATTGCCGTCATGGATCCTGACTTCCGATCCTTCTTCAATGCCAACACGCCAGAAGCGGCCGAGGAGGCCAGAACACTCCTCGAGAAGATCCCGGCCAGTGGGTAATGTGGCCGGTTCCGTTCCCGGCCCCGTCTGCTGGGTGGTGAGCGATGACCTTTCAGTGGACGATGTCACGAGCGGTGCTGAGGATGTGGCTTTCGTGTGGTGATGCGGTGTGACGAGGCAGGTCGATCCACGGACACGCCCTGCTACCCGGTGTCCCCTCGCCCGACTATACTCTCTTGCAGTTTGGTGGAGTTGATGGGCGAAGGATGAGTTCGAGGGCGGCATCGCGCCGATTGGGCAGGTGGGATCGCGTCCGGCTCGCGTGGCGTCTGTACCGCGATCCGCGTGTCTCTCCGCGCCTAAAGAAGCTCGTGCCGACGCTCGGCCTCGTCTACCTGCTGTCGCCGATCGATCTCGTGCCGGATTTCTTTCTCGGCCTCGGCCAACTCGATGACCTCGGCGTTGTGGGCTTGGTCGCCGCCGCATCGCTCTTGCTGCCGCGGTTCGCTTCTGCCGGCGTTCTGGCTGAACATCTGCGGGCCATGGGCGTACTCCATGAGGAGCCGAATGTCCGTGAGGAGATGAGTCGCAGTGCTGCCTCTCCGGCTCCCGATGTCATTGACGCACACTTTAAAGTTCGAGGTTGATGGATGAGCGGCCGCGTGGGACAGCTAGCTGGCGCGGCCTGACGAGAACGAAAGGGAGCGCGTGAGCGCACGATCGGGTACCCCCCCCTCAAGGACAAGTGGCACCTCCGACCGCCGGAGTAAGAACGCCCCACGGCGACCGAACCGGGCTCAGCAGCGCGCTATGGAGGCCCGTAGCGCCGCCGAGGCTGCTCCAACTCAGGTTGCCGAGATGGCGACGACCTCTACCCGGATTGCGGAGCCAGAGATCCCGGAGCCGACAGCCCGCGCGGCCCGGCGGACTGCAACCACGTCCGAGCGCCGATCTCGACCGAGTACTGTGCGAGCGACCGCTCGGCCTATGGTCCTTTCCCGGGAACAGGAGTATCGCTACATCCGAAAGGATTTGCAGCGCCTGCTGGTCACCGCAGGTGTGTTACTGGTCATCATGATCGCTCTCCTGCTGGTTCTGGGAACTTAGACGGACAAGGGCTTCAAACATGCAGACGACCGACGGGCGTAACCGTCGGTCGTCTGCGCGCAATATGCTTGGGTGCGAAGCGAAGAACGCTGCCTTCTAAATCTGCGACTCCTCTTCCTCGACTGTCACGGTCTCCTCAATAAAGGGGTCCGCGTCCGACTCGGCCGGCTCCAAATCCTCGCCCGCTTCCACGCGGGCATCGTCATCGTCCCCAGTGTCATCGTCCTCGTCCGAGAGGAGAAAGTCCGCCTCGTCACGCTGCCGCAGGATGTCCCGCTCGCGCATGTAGGCACGGGTGTTCTTGATGTGACGCGGGAACGAGACCCGGGTACCAAGGGAGGGATCCCGATAGACTTCACGGAGAATAATCCGAAGGCTTTGGGCCGAGATGCCAAGGGCATAGACTTCGTATCGGTTGCCCCCTGACATCAATTCGATGACTCGCTCGGCCGTTTTAGCCTCAATCTCGCCGAGTCGTCGACCCTCTCCATCGATCACGTAGAGGCGCCGGCCATCGACCTGGAGGTCCAGCCGCTGCCCCGAGGGCACGACAACCAGCTGCTCCAACGACACCGGGTTGACCAGCTCGTCGACCCAGGTCTTGCCGACCTCCTCGATGAAGACGGTTGGGCGGGGAATGACCGTCGTTGGCCCTTCAGCCGCTTCACCTCGCTCGGCCTCCGTCCGGCGACGAAGCAAGTCAAGGCGTTGCAGATTACGCCGCGCGATCATGTTCGCTGGATCAACGCGGAGTGCCGCCGTGTAGGAGTCCGTCGCTTCGGCATAGCGCTGGTGCTCCATCAGGGCACGGCCAATCCGGTTGTGCGCCTCGACATCCCGCGGAAAGCGTTCGACGATCTGCTGATTGAGCTCGATCGTCTCCGTCCACCTTCCTTCGAGGGAGGCCCTCCGTGCATCTTCGACGAGCTGCCGCTTCGTCTTCGCCTTTTGATCTTTCACGTTCCCGTTGCTCTCCTCACTAGCGGTCAATCTGGGTTGAACGTAGGTGCCCTTGTTAGTGTGGTTCGCCCACGGGTTCGCCGATAAGAAACCAGGGCGTGGTCCGGGTGATGTGCACGTCTACCAATTTGCCGAGGACATCGCGCCCATCGTCAAAGTGAACCAGCGTGTTCCCGCGAGTGCGACCCGTCCACCTGCCCTTGGCGGTTCCCTCCACCAGGACTTCCTCGGTGTCGCCGAGACGACGGGCGTTGCGCTCCGTGCAGAGCCGCTCCTGAAGCTGTTCAAGTTCCCGGTGTCGCCGTTGCTTCTCCTCGTGGGGGATATCGTCCTCCCAGCGAGCGGAGAGGGTGCCAGGTCGTGGCGAGTACATGGCCAGGTGGACCTTATCGCACGCGACCTCCTCCAGCAGATCGTAGGTTTGAAGGAATTGTGTTTCGGTTTCGCCCGGAAAGCCGACGATCACGTCGGTCGCGATTGTGACGCCTGGCATTTGGTCCCGCGTATAAGCAATGCGCTCGCGCCAGAGGTCGCGGGTGTAAGTCCGTCGCATCCGGCGCAGCACCTCGTCATCCCCGGCCTGCACCGGAAGATTCATGTGCTCGCAGGTCGTCCGTAGCTCCGCCATCGTGTCGATGATCTCGTCGGACATGTACTTCGGATGGGAGGTCAGGAATCGAAGCCGCTCCAAACCGGGAATCGCGTCCACAGCCCGAAGCAGATCAGCCAGGCCTTGCTTCCCTTGAAGGTCGTGGCCGTACGCGTTGACGGTTTGACCGAGGAGCGTGACCTCTCGGACACCACCGTCAACCAGGTGCTCCACCTCGCGGACGATGTCCCCCATCGGTCGGCTGGTCTCCTTGCCCCGTCGGTACGGCACGATGCAGTAGGAGCAGAGGAAGTTACAGCCGTAGATGATCGGGACAAAGGCCGTCACCCCGGAACGGCCGCCCTCGGCTTCCGGCGTGTAGTAATGGGGAAGCTGGGCGAGGTCATCTTCTAGGTCGGCGAGCTCCGGCACCACGCGTTGCAGTTGGTCGAAGTCGGATGGATCAAAGAAGAGGTCAACGTGGGGAAAGCGTTCTCGCAACTTCTCCTGCTGGTTGGTGACCATGCACCCCGTCAGGACCAGCGGCACCTCGGGCTTCGCACGCTTGAGCTTCACGAGCGAGCTGAGTTTGCCGGCAACCTTATCCTCGGCTGCTTGCCGCACCACACAAGAGTTGAGCACGACGATGTCGGCAGTCGTCTCGTCCTCGGTGCGCCGGTACCCGACTTCTTGGAGCATGGCCGCGACTTTGGCACTGTCGGCCTCGTTCATCTGGCAGCCGATCGTCCAGATGAAGAAGCGTTTGCCATTGGGTGCCAAGCGCACGGGGCTGGTCGCAGGATGGAGGGGGATTACCGGGGTCGAGGCCACGATTGTCTCCTGGGGAGTAGATCGGTCACGGGAGCGCCAGCACGGAACGCTGCGCGGTTGACCGATCGTGCATCAACCTCCGAGTATACATTGCACCTTCTGGTGCCGGCAGCCGCAGCGAATATGGGACGTTGCGGAGGCTTGGACGTTCCGTTGAGATCGATGAGAACGAGCCGGTGCCAAGTAGACAAGGTTGAAGGCCGTTGGTACAATCCTCTGGCAGCGAGCAACTTCCCTCCCAAACCAAATGCTGCGACGGGACCATGCAACGCCGTGGGGGCCTCATGGTCTAGCGTAGCTATTGGCTCGCGGGGTGCACGCGAACGGCTCGGTGGGGCGGGTCGGATGAGGGGTGTGGGTGAGCAAGCGTAAGTGTGGCTCGTGCCGCTTCTTTCAAGAGGCGGGATTAGCCGGCAGCGGATGGTGTCACCATCCGCTCCGAAGAACCTCCAGTGACACGATGATCATGGTCCGCCGGAACGAACTTGCCTGTCGCAACGGCTGGTCCGAGGATCTTTGGGCAGCGAGCAGCGAGGACGGAAGTGACCGTGGGGACATCACCGTCGAGCGCCACGCTTCCGAGCCGGTGGCTCCGGCCTCGGTGGATGAGATTGCTGCCGTAGCGCTCGTGAAGGTGGAGGCGGACCCACCGCTGGCGATCCCGGAAGACGTGGTTGTTGGTCAGACGCCCGTGATGCGGGCTATGGATCGGGCCAACGACACCGACGATGAGGAAGCCGACGAACGCTCGGCGCTCTTGGGCCAGGACACCCGATCCGCCATCAAGCGGGCGCGGGAGCGGCACCGGGCCAAGATGGCGCCAAGGACTCGTTCGGTCGAAATCGCGGCATCGAGCGATGCCGAGCGGCTGGAGCGAGACGGTACCTCGGACGCGGCAGCAGCAAGTGTCGAGGCGCCGCGACCGACAGAGATGGTCGGATCTCTCGCTGGGGAGCGCACTCAGGTCCGGCAAGAAGCGCCGATTGAACCAGGGGCTGCTACCCGGGACGTTAACCAACGTTCCGCAATGACCTTGCCCTTCAACCTTGCGCGGGTCGCGACACCGGTTGCCGTCGAGGATCCGTTCGACAGCGTGCCGGTGCAACGACCGGATGTCGAGCTGCCGCGTGCCCAGCAGGCTCCTCGACGGCCACTTGTCCCTGCCGAGGACGATCTCGGGGAATGGTCACGGCGAGACTCATCCGGGGGCATCAGGGCGGTGAACTCACCGCCGATCCCCTCTCGACCGGTGCCTGTCCGGGCGGCCGCTTCTTGGTCAGGGCGGCTTCGTGATGATGCCGATTACCTGCCCGGCCTCGCGGCGGCCGAAACGGACTCGGTCCCTGAGCCGCGCCCTTCGAGTTACGACCTTGCCCTTGACCGAGCTCGCCAGGCCCGCGTCGCCGCGACCGCCATTGCCCCGCCCGGAGGAGGTGAGGATCAGATCGAGGCGCCGGCGGCTATGACTGCTGTGGTTATGACCGACGATCGCGTCCCGGTGTCTCAGGACGACCAGATGCTGACGATCGGCATCGCTGGTCTGGACGAGGTGGATGACGACGAGTTGGACATGACGGTGCAGATTGCGCCCGATGTCCCCCGCGCGTGTCGGACGTGTCGGGACTTCCGCCCTGCGGAAGGGGGCGGGCGCGGATGGTGCACCAACAAGTTCGCCTTCTCTCACCGGCGGATGGTGACGGGAGAGGGCGTGCCTTGCCAGACCTCGTTGGGCTGCTGGTGGCTCCCGCACGACGACGTCTGGCTGGTCAAAGCTGACGTTGCCGCCCACAGCCAGCCAACCCCGCTCTTCGATGCCTGGCAAGCGGACGAAGCGGCGAGGGAAGTGCCTGTCTTACCACCGGTTCGACGGCGGCGGCGGTCGTAACCTGGTAGCATAGGCGCGCCGACAGCGGGAACTGGACCGTGGAGGGGCGGTCCATCTCGTATCACCAAGTGGCGAAGACCGACACACGACGGTTTGCGCCCCGCGTGAATGTGACAGGACGAAGTGGGGCTGAGCGGGTAACCGCTCAGGGACGGGGGGCCGACAGCATACCCATGGCTATGTTTGGGGATACGCTGCGCCAGGCGCGGGCTTACAAAGCCGTGACGCTGAAAGAGGCGGAGCAAGCAACGCGGATCAATCGGCACCATCTCGCTGCGCTGGAGGAGGAGAACTTCGGCGCGTTGCCGCCGTTGATCTACCAGCGCGGCATCGTTCGCAATTACGCGACGTATCTCGACCTCGATCCGAACAAACTGCTCGCCATGTTTGAAGAGGCGCAGGGCGCGACCGTCGACGCAGCAGTGGTCCCGGCCACGAAGCCACTCGACATGCCGAGCCATTGGGCGCCAAACTTCGCGATTGTGGCGTTCATCGTGGTGATGAGCGCCATTGTGTTCGCCTGGATGTACAGCGCCTACTTCGCGCCGGTGGAGGCGATGCCGACCGTCACTGAGGCGGTCCCAACTGTCACCCCAATCCCAACGGACGCCATGCGCCTTCTCAGCCCGGCAACCGAGCCGGCAACGCCGAAGGCCACCACTAAGACGAGCACGACGTCGCCGACTCCAAAAGCAACGGCCACCGAGAAGCCGAAGGCGACGAACACTCCGGAGCCTACCAACACTCCTCGTCCTGAGCCGACGCTCACCGAGGTGGTGGCGGTCGCTGAGGAGCAGAGTACTTCGGCGGATGCCGGTGCCGAGGAGGCGCCAGTCGAGGAGAGCGAACCAGCGGAATCAGAAGGCGCCACCACCATCAGCATTACGGCCTACGCGGACATCTACCTCTCCGTCACCGGCGATGGAGTAAGTTACTTTGAGGGAACCTTGGCGGCCGGACAGACGACGGGGAGCATGTCTGCCGATCAGTTCCAGGTCTATACGACGAACGTGGGCCAGACCTGGATTGTCAACGAGGCCACAGGCAATAGCTTTGTGATGGGTGAGGGAGAAGGCGAGCTTTCCTTCCCACTGCCGTAAGGGCGACCACATATCAGACGCGAGCCATCATGAGAGCCGCCCTGAGCCTACCCGGGTTCAGAGCGGCTCTCATGTTTAACCCTTAAGGTCGGCTTGCACGTCATCGGCCTCGATACAGCACCGATTTCGGGAGGATTTGCGCCTGTCCTGCGTGAGACAGGAATCCACCGATGCGAGAGCGGTCCTCGTCTTACCTCAATCCGTGATGAGGGACAACGACGTCAATGGCCGCCGGATCGAGGGTAAAGGTGGCGGGAGTTTGCGTGACGACATCACCATCGAGTTGCACGGGAAGCTGTGGGTTTGCCGACAGGGTGACCCGCCGGGCTCGCCGGTGGAGCGCGAACGGGGATTGGGCGAGACGTCGGAGGGCCAAGTGCCCGAGCGTGCGAAAGACTCTCGCCGGGCTCGAGGCCGTGAAGATGAGGACATCGAGGTAACCGTCGTCTTTGCGGAAACCGGGATACAGGGTCAACCGCGGGGTGATGATCGATCCACCGTTGGCGACCAAGACGAGCGGCGCGGTGATCTTGTGCACTTCGTCATCCGTGGAAACCTCAAACCGAGCCGGTGCTCGCAGAAGCTCTCGTCCACCGGGCGGCAGGTAGGCGAGCCAGCCAATGCGCCGCTTCAGCGCAGGGTTCGTGGCCGCGAACAGCCGGCTGTCGATCCCGGCACCGGCCATGTGGAGAAACACTTGCTCGTTGCAGAGCCCCACATCGAGTGGGATCCGCCGGTGTAATCCGAACAAGACAGAGACGGCCGAGGATGGTTGGGTGGGGATGCCAAGGTCCCGGGCGACGATGTTCGTCGAGCCAGCCGGAACGATTCCAAGCGGGACGCCCGTGCCGCGAAGGGCTGTTGCTACCTCACCCACCGTGCCGTCCCCGCCCACGGCCACAACCATGTCCGCGTCCCGAACCAGGGCGCGAGTGAGTTCCGTGGCTGACCGTGCTGCGGGCGTGATTCTGATGTCGAGCACTACCCCGCCGGGCGCCTGCCGCCGGAGTTCCTCAATGATGCGGTGGGCGTTTCGCCGGGTCGCTGGATTGACGATCGCGACGATGCGCTGAGGCCGTTGGCTACCTATGGGCGGGTCATCACCACGATGGGAGGGATCCGCTCTCGGAGGTGACAATGCGTTAGACCCGAGAGCCTCGACCACGGTCTCCTTGCCGCGTGCCGACATCAATCTCCTTCCAATAGGTTGCAGGGTTCAGAGGGTGATAGGCCCGTGTCTGCCGCTGGCGGCCGCTATCCCTTCTGCCCTTCGGACTCCTCAGGACCAAAAATCTTGTCAACGACGAAGTTGGCGAGCCAGGTCGCCCCTGCCGCGAAGACTAGCCCAAGGATTCCGCGTGTCGTGTTCCGAATCATGGGAATACCTTCCTTTCCTCTCTCCGAACCCATACCGATCCCGCCGTTGGCCCCTTGGGGAACTCGACGTGACCTTGGTCGACGTAACCCGCACATCTGACCTACCGGACCGGATTCCGGCTCTAGCCCATCTGGACCCATTCGACCGGAGATTCCGGCCGACCCGAACATCAGACGGGTGGATGATACGGGACGCGAAACCCATGCCGTGGCAATCAGATTTTTGATCGCATGGGTGAGGCCGTCGCTCACCCGGTTCTTGTATGGTTCCAATCTGCCTCTGGGCGTCGGCTATCGGAGACCTGGTAGCAGCGCGTCTTCCTGTTATCTCGGCGTTCTTCTGCGCTGATCTGCCAGTGCCACGGCACCTAGCGGAAGGAGGATGAGCAGGGCAACAAGCGTCAGGTCCGGCAGCGTCGCGCCGCCAATCACCTCCCGTTCGCCGCCAGGCAGCCGACCCAGCGGCCGTGCCACCACATCGGTGAACCGATAGACCGTTGCTCCGATCCAAAGCCGGTGGTCCACGTGCAGCAGGCGAAGCAGGAGGCGCAGCAGCACTACCACGCCGGCGAACGCGTAGAAGTGGAGGAGAATCTCTAAGGCTAATTGTGGTCTTGCAGTCTGCAGGTTGCCCTGCTTAGGCCGAAAGGGCTCATGCACCGTCGTCATGCTCCCGCTCAAGAAGAGGGATCAGCCGCGCCACGATCTCGGCAGCGAGTCGCTGCTTGCTCATCCGCGGCAGTTCGTCTGGAAGTCGGTCTCTCTGGATGATAGTCGCGACGCTCTCCGCGCTCCCGATGGTGTCGACCGCGTCATTGGCGACGATCATGGCGAGTCCCTTCGCCGCCAGTTTGGCGCGGGCGTTGTCCACTAGATCATGGGTTTCGGCCGCGAAGCCGACCTTCACGAGGCCGGGATGGTCGATGGTGGCGATGATGTCCGGATTCTGAGTCAATCGCAGGTCTAGCACATCCTGATCCGGACGCTTCTTGATCTTCTGATGCTGCGTTCGGTCGGGCCGGAAATCGGCCACCGCCGCAGCCATGATCAGGGCATCGCCCTCTTTGACTGCCTCTTCAACGGCCGTGCGCATCTGCTCGGCAGTCTCGACTGGGACCACCGTGGCAGTGACTGGAGGGCTCAGGGACGCCGTCGTAATCAGCGTGACCGCTGCACCGTGGTCGATGGCCGCTTGGGCTAAGGCGTAGCCCATCGTGCCGCTGGAGCGGTTGCCGAGGAAGCGGACAGGATCGAGCGGTTCCCGGGTTCCGCCGGCCGTGACCACGACATGCTTTCCGGCCAATGGACCATCACGCCCGAGTAGCGCCCTTGCTCTCCCAAGAATCATCTCCACCGAGGCGAGACGACCGTCCCCCTCGTAGCCGGACGCGAGGCGCCCGCGCTCCGGGCCGACCACGATCACTCCCCGCCGGACTAGGGTGGCGAGGTGTTCCTGGGTGGCCGGGTGGTGATACATCCCGTGCTCCATCGCCGGGGCGACCAGGAGAGGGGCTTCTGTCGAGAGGGCAATGGCGCCGAGGAGGTCATCGGCGAGGCCGAGCGCTAACCTGGCGATGGTATTGGCGGACGCGGGGGCGATGACCAGAAGGTCCGCCTCCCGCGCCAACGTGATGTGGCCGAAGGATGTCTCGGTCCATGGGGCGAAGGCATCCGTGTGAACAGGACGCTTCGTGAGCGCCTGGAACGTCAGCGGGCGGACAAATTCCTGACCACCAGCCGTGAGGACCACGTCCACAACGGCCTCGCTTTGCACGAGCTTGCTGGCGAGGTCTGCTGCTTTATACGCGGCAATCCCGCCCGAAACCCCGAGCACCACCCGGGCACGCTGCAAGGGATGGGTGATGTGGAGATGGGGGGCAGTGGGCGCTCCCTGTCCCAGCCTGCCCTCCCTCTCCAATGCGGATGGCTCGCCCTGCTGCTCATCCACCGCTAGGCGTGGATGGGTGCCATGACGGAGGCAGCGGCCTCCAGCGCCCGGTCGACCGCGTCGTCGTCAATCTCGTAGTGGGTCACCATACGGAGGCCGCGCAGACCGTAGTTGGAGATGCGGATCCCCTGCGTTGCCATGCCTTCGATTACGGTGGCAGAGTCGAGCCCCGCGGGCGGACGGAAGATAACGATGTTGGTCTGAACCGTCTCCAGGTCCACGTTGACCCCGGGAATCTCGGCCAGCCCCTCGGCAAGCCTGCGGGCCCGAGCATGGTCCTCCGATAACCGGTCAACCATTTCCTCCAGGGCGACCAGCCCCGCCGCGGCGATCACCCCCGCCTGCCGCATCGCCCCGCCGACGATCTTTCGTCCTTGTCGCGCCGCCTCGACGAACGGTGCGTCCCCGGCCACCAGCGAGCCTACTGGGGCGGCAAGCCCCTTGGAAAGGCAGAACTGGACGGTATCCACCTCTGCGGCGATGGTGGAGGCAGGAACGCCAAGCGCCGCGGCGGCATTGAAGATTCGAGCCCCGTCCATGTGCACAGGTACACCGCGCTCCCGCGCGACTCCGGTCAGCTCCCGCAGGACATCCAATGGGAGCACCGTGCCGCCGCACCGGTTGTGCGTGTTCTCAATGCAGACAACGCCGGTGCGGGGATAGCCGGGGCGGACGGCGCGGATCTGGTCGGCTACGTCATCCGGATCAAGACGACCGAGGCCAGATGTAGGACGGAGGTTGAACGGGATGCCGCCCAGCGCGGCCGCGCCGCCGCTCTCATACCAGAAGATATGCGACTCGTCGCCAAGGATGGCTTCGTCGCCGCGCCCGCAGTGGGCAAGCAGCGCCACGAGGTTACCCATCGTGCCACTTGCGACAAAGACTGCGGCCTCCTTGCCCATCAGTTCGGCAGCTCGCTCCTCCAGCCGGTTGACCGTCGGGTCTTCTCCGTACTGGTCGTCGCCAACTTCGGCCTCGGCCATTGCTCGACGCATGGCTGCAGTCGGACGGGTGACGGTGTCCGAGCGGAGATCGATGGGGACGGTAGGGAAGGGCATTTCCGGCATTTCCTCGCGTAGAGAACCGACGGGCCAATGCGGCCAGTCTACGTCGGGGATCGGGTGGGAGCAACGCAGACCCAGCGCGGATCCGGCCGGCAGTCGGCCAAGGTGAACCGAGGAGAATCGGTCGACCACCGCGTGGTGGTGAAGGGAGCCTTAGCACCGGCTTGACGCCCATTCTCAAGGGGATAGCATTGCCGCGACGCGGATGCGGAGAGGGGCAGGCGATGGACGGAGACCAGGTGACCGCGCCGGTGTTGCGGGCCTCGGGGATCAACAAATACTTCGGCCCCGTGCGGGCACTCACCGATGTCGACTTTGAAGTGCGCCGGGGGGAGATCGTCGCCCTGATTGGCGACAACGGAGCCGGCAAGTCGACGCTCATCAACGTGCTCACCGGGGTGCTGCCGTTTGACACGG